>CAYTDR010000509.1:0-6146 GCA_964436185.1 uncultured Candidatus Obscuribacterales bacterium
ATATCATAGCTGCGGTAGCTGCTCGAGTGCTGGCCCATAAGACGCTGGCCGGCAAGAATATTCTCATCACTGCTGGTGGCACACGAGAGCCTATCGATCCTGTCCGTTTTATCGGTAACAGAAGCTCGGGCAAAATGGGTATCGCCATGGCCGATGCGGCTGCTGCTAGAGGTGCGAATGTCACTCTGGTATCAACTGTGGAGGTATCTCGGTCTTATCAGGTTGTCGTTGTTGAAACCGCGCAAGATATGCAGGAAGTGGTAGAAACGGAGTTCGATTCGTGCGACGCGTTGATTATGACCGCCGCTGTAGCTGATTTCCGTCCCCTGAGAATATCTGCGCACAAAATCAAGAAGACTGACACAGAAGACATTCAGTTAGAGTTGACCAAAAACCCCGATATTCTCGATCTTCTCGGTCGCGTGAAGCGTGAAGACCAGATCATAATAGGTTTTGCGGCTGAATCAGAAGAGCTTCTCAACAACGCTGTGGGCAAGCTGAAGCGTAAAAATCTGGACATGATCTGTGCCAACGATATCACCGTACCTGATATCGGATTTGGTAGCGATGACAATGCAGTGATAGTTTTAAGTGCGGACGGCACTAGAGAGAATTTGCCCAGAATGCCCAAACGCGCTATTGCTGAGCATCTTTGCGACCTGCTTCTCAATTTGCTCTCTGAAGTAGAACCGGTTCCGGTTTCCTGATCGACGCGCTATCTGTTCTTGCCATGACCTTCCCGCGCTGCTCCACGGCGGAGCGCCATCCAGGAGCACTCGGACCTGGAAAGGGTGTCGCATGGCGTCGCTCCTGCAGCCAGGTGAGGCGGCTTATTATCTACTCCTCATCCGATCGTTTCAGTTGTTGGAGAGCAGCATTCTGTCAATGTTTCGCTTCCCTATCTCCTGACAGCTTCTTAGAGTGAAAGCGGAAATACATGGAAATACACGCATTGATACAAACCCTATCTAAAAAAGACATTTTTTCTCATATTTGATAGAGTAGGCTAATTCATTTTGTAGACCGTCAAGTGGTTTGGAGAAGACCGGCATGGCAAATGATTCCAGTGGAAAAAGTTCCGGGGTTATGACCTGGTTTATCGGTTTGTTCGTTGGTGCAGTAGGTGGTGCGACTGTCGCTTTCTTGACAGCACCCAAATCCGGTAGCGAAGTACGCGGCTCGATCAAGCAGACCGCCAGAGACATGCCAGAACGCGTCGGCGAGCTGGTAGACGATTCCCTGGACCTTTATGCATCTGGTCTCAACTATTGCCAGCTTCTGGTTGAAGAGCAGACCATGCGGCTAAAGCGTGCCGTGGCAGCGGGTAAATTGGCTGCTGCCAAGAAGCGTGAAGAGCTTGAGTTGGGCGGAGGAACTACAGTTCTGCCGTTCCAGCACAAATAGAGCGATATATAGGCGAGTAGAGGAATAGTCGCGAATTATGGAAAGGGTTCCCCTGATTTTGGACATCGTGGTTATCTTATTCTTCGCCATGTTTGTCGTCTTGTTCGCGATGCTCCAGGCGCCCATTGCCAATCTTCTGAAGCAATCAGAGAAAACTCTAGATGCTACTGAAAACCTGATTAAGACTCTTGACAAAGAGTTGGGGCCGACTTTAAACGAGGTCCACACAGTGATAGGCAGTGTCCACGAGATTCGTGCAATAGCCGAGAAGAAGTTCCAGGATGTCGGTATTACTGTAGATGATGTTTCGGGGAATATAACAAAGGCTGCCGGTCAGGCGAAGGCGGAAACAACCGTCTGGGGCACTGGTCTTTTGGCAGGTATTAGGTCTTATCTGGAAGGGAAACCACCTGCTGTGGAGGATTCTTCCCAGTCCAAGAGCAAATCAAAAAGCTCGGTGGTGTCCTAGGTAGAGCGACAAGTCAGAGGTAAGTGTCATGGCCAATCATACAGGTAGATTTTTCGAAGGTCTCGTAGTCGGTGGATTGTTGGGTTTCATTTTCGGAATTCTAGCCGCACCTAAGTCGGGAGCCGAACTGAGACGTCAGATTGCTGACGGTACAGAAGATCTGTACAAACAAGCGAGCGATCAACTCGTCGATATCCGTTCCAAGACAGATGGAACAATTGCAGGATTCAAAGAGCGTGGCGGTCATGCTCTCGAAGATGTACGCCATAAAAGTGAGGAAGTCCTCAAAAAAGCGAGCGACAGCGTTCAATCCGGCAAAGATCAGATAGCCACAAAACTGTCAGAGATCGCTGGAAAGAGCACCAAAGTTCTCGTAGACGATGTAGAGTCGGCTACTTCCGGCAGCTAAGCTCAATCTATTAAATCGGATCGGAAAGCGGATTTTATCCAATAAGTTGGATGAAGAAACTTTCCGATCCTTTTATTACATGTTGCGAAAACATGAGCCGTATATGGGCTCTATATCCATCGCATAGCTCATGACTAAAATTTTCTTCGCATTTAGACACTGTCTATGGTGCAGGATGAGAAATCATTGAGAGAGCAAGAGCAACGACAGCGGCTCAACAGAGCCATCGCAGCCTCGGGATACTGCTCGCGAAGAAAAGCCGATCAGCTGATCGAGGATGGACGCGTCACTGTCAATGGCGTGGTAAAGACGGAGTTCAACACTCTAGTCGACCTGGACATGGATGATGTGACCGTCAACGGCAAGCCCATTGGCTCCAGAAAGAAAGAGTATCTGGCGTTCTACAAGCCACGCGGCATTATGTCGACTTGCTCGGATGAACAGGGACGAACAACGGTAATCGATGTTCTACCCAATCAGTTTAAACATCTAAAGCCGGTCGGTCGGCTGGATAAAGAGTCTGAAGGTCTTTTGATCCTGACCAACGATGGCGATATCGCCTTTCATCTTGCGCATCCTTCGCATCAGGTGTGGAAAAAATATTCCATCACCGTCAGCGGGAAGCTAGATGAGCAAGCTATTAACAATCTCGCAAACGGCGTCGAACTGTCAGATGGAATCACTCGACCGGCGCGAATCTGGGATTGGACTACTTTTGACGATAAGTCGACTTTTCATATCTCGATTAGTGAAGGAAGGAATAGGCAGCTCAGGCGCATGTGTGCACAAATCGGATATCCAGTTATAGGTTTGGTCAGAGTGGCCATTGGTAGGTTACAATTGAAGCCAATGGGGCCTGGAGAATGGCGCCAATTTTCAAAAAAAGATATTGTGAGTCTGTGCCTGGATCAGACTGAGGAGTAACGGAATTGTCGTCGCTTGAGCAAATAGGTCAAAAACTGAAAGGTGCACGTGAAAGCCGCGGGCTCACGCTTGGCCAGATTTACGATCGCACTAAAATTCCCCAGAGCAATCTCGAGGCGATCGAGATGGGCGACCTCGGGCAGCTCCCAGAGCCAGTTTATATCGCCGGTTTTATTAAGCGATATGCAGACTGTGTGGGACTGAGCGGTCAATCTCTTTCCGAAGAGTTCAAAGCGCATGTCGAAGAAGATCATGATAACGGCGGCGGGATGTTCTCTCCATGGAGCAAGGGAGGCAAGACCAAGTCTGTAGCTTTGCAGTCTGCACCGGTGCTTTCGCCCAAGCTCAATCGAGTCAGCATCGAACCACCCCGACCGGGGTTCTTGAAGTCTTTCTTCTGGCCTTCGGTTCTTTTGATTATTGCCCTTTCGGGCATCAGCTATCTGGTTATATTCAACCAACAACAAATGATGGATCAACATGATCCGACCCTCACCGCTTTGCGTGAGTCTGCCTCCAAGTTCAAGACTAGTGGTGACCTTGGCGCTGGTACACCAGCGGCACCTACGTCCACGACCGATTCTCCAGTAGCACCACAGGCTGAAGATTGCCGCGTGACCGTCAGTGCCAGCCAGCATGTCTGGGTAGAAGTGAAGTCTGTAAAGACCGGCGAGTCTAAGTTCACCGGATTTCTGGAAGCCGGCGATCGGCGTGATTTCCAGGATGAGCAAGGTTTGAAGGTTAGAGCCGGTAACGGCGGCAGCCTCAACATCTCATACAAGGGCAAGCATGAAACCTTCGGACAAGCAGGTAAGCGTACGGAACGCACCTTCATGGCCAAAGATGCCGGTGCTCCCGATGCTACATCCACTGGGCAGTCAACCGCAGAGGGAGCCTCCACTGGTTCGACTGGTGCGGCTACAACAAGCTCCGACGCGCCGGTGAGACCGCGAGTCGTGAAACCGAAAGTTGCCAAGCCCTGGACTCCGAAGGCGGAGAAGCCGGCGCGTCGCAACATCGGCGGAGATGTACCGACACGTTACATTCCGGGGGATTCCGGAGGTTCCGGTCGATCGCTTGGGGTGCCTTACCGTTATACTGAGGGACGTCTTGACAGCGAGTAACAGCTAAGCCTGTTCTCTAAGTTCCTTGACAGTTGACCTGAAGAGGAGTCTCTCATGCGCCATCCGAAGATTGGAGTAGTTTCGCTCGGCTGCCCGAAAAACACGACCGACACTGAGGTCATGTTGGGGCTGCTGACTGAGGCGGGGTTCGAGGTCACCTTCGACGTAGACGCGGCGCACATGTGCCTGGTCAACACCTGCTCGTTCATCGGCGATGCCCGCAAGGAATCGGTGGCGACATTGGTTCAGTTGGCTGATGATGGCAAGGAGCTAATCATCGCTGGTTGTCTGGCACAGCATTTCAAGGAAGAGCTGCTAACCGAGATCCCTGAGGCCCGGGCTGTCGTCGGCACAGGCGACATCTACAAGATAGTTGACGTTATCAAATCAGTAGCTGAAGACTCCTCGCTGAGAGTGGTCGAAGTTAGCGACATTCCGAACGATTACAGCGATGAAGTGCTTCCTCGCGTAATGACTGGGCTGGGTGCCTCCGCCTATCTCAAGATCGCCGAAGGATGCGATCACGCATGCAGCTTCTGTATCATCCCGATGCTGCGTGGTAAGTTCCGCTCACGCTCTATCGAATCGTTGGTCAAAGAAGCGAGGATTTTAGTCAAATCGGGAGTGAAGGAGATAATTCTTGTCTCTCAGGACTCCACCTATTACGGTCTGGATCTCTATGGACGTATGGCATTGCCGGAGCTTCTACGAGAACTCAACGATATCGAGGGTCTCGATTGGCTGCGGGTAATGTACGCATATCCTACCGAGACGACGAAGGAGATACTACAGGCGGTGGCGGATCTGCCGAAGGTCGTCAAATACGTCGACATTCCATTGCAACACAGTCACAAAGACATTCTCAAATCAATGGCTCGCCCGATCAACCCGGAGCGCGCCGTGGAGCTCATTCGCAGCATTGTCCCTGACGTGAAAATCCGTTCGACCTTCATCGTCGGTTTTCCTGGCGAAACAGAGGAGCATTTCCAGCATCTTCTCGAATTTATTGAAAAGCATCGTTTCGACCGACTCGGCGTCTTCACTTATTCGAAACAGACCGAGGTTCCTTCAGGCAACATGCCTGACCAGGTGCCGGAGAAGGTGAAGAAGCAGAGACGAAGCAAGATCATGCAGGCACAGCATCGAATTGCCAGCGAACTGAATCAGGGTATGATTGACAGGGAAATTGACGTTCTCATTGAGTCGTTCGATGAGAGCAAGAATCTTTATATCGGTAGATCTCAGTGGGATGCGCCTGAGATAGACAATCAGGTATACGTTGAAGAGTCCGAAGGTAATCTCGTCGAAATGGGTGAGCTTGCCCGGGTGCGGATTACGAAGGCAAAGCCTTATGACCTATTTGGTACCACCGTAGGTAGGGTCACCGATTCGGTTGCGACTCAGGCAAAAGATCTGGTGGCTACGACATAGCGCACCGAATCCGGTAGCAGCTCTTTTGATTTTTTGATTTGATGCACGGGTTGCCTGCCACTCGCTGGCCGAACCACTGTCTTTCAAAAACTGGGACTGCACACTGGTCTATTGGAGCTGAAGATCCGCTGAGTCATGGTCAGGGGCAGTTGGCTGGTGTCTAAAATAGGTCGACATAGAGATTGGCCAGACCTGTACCCGAATCAGAACTGCGCTGAACCTCGCTCCCCTTAGCTTCTGAGAGGCGAAGTATGACGCTGCCAGGGGCTTTACGAGCGAGATGGGCAGGATATCGGCGCCGAACGAACAACCTTCTGATTGGTCGGGTATTTTAGGACGGTTTTAGATTGGCTGACTATATTGAGAAAACGAGCAAGCAATGGCG
>CAYTDR010000510.1:0-6144 GCA_964436185.1 uncultured Candidatus Obscuribacterales bacterium
GGACATAAATAAGTACAATTCCGGCAGCTGCCTGCAGTTGGATCCGTACTGACTTTCAATTAAGTGAGTAAACTTTTTCGCCTCGTTGAACGCCTGCTTATTCTTGTTCTCTTTGAGGAGCTTTTCAATGGATCGTCTCGCTGTAATATACATTGCCTCCCCTCGATATGGTTTAACAATGCACAAAGGCATCTTTAGAGCGAGCTGTTCCATCGTCTCATCATCGATATCTTCGCATTCTCGAAGCGCCAGGATTCTCAGTTTTTTTAGTTGAGGAATATAGCGTATTATGGCTTCCGGTGTCAGATGAGTCGAAGACAGGTCCAAGGTCTCAAGGTTATCGAGGTGGCTAATGTTCTTTAGTGAATTTTCACCAATTGCAGTGTCAGACAGATCTAGCGAACGCAAATCGGTTTGAGTAGCAAGAGCATCTAAGGTCTTCACCTTCGTATTGCCCAAGAACAGCTCCTGGAGTTTGAGACTCTTCAGCCTCTCCAGCGCCACATCAGTGAGATACTCATTGCCGATCAAATCAACCTTTATGACGGTGTTCGGAATATTTACAAGATCAGAGTCCCGTAAATTTCGAACCTTGAGATTGAGCTTCTCATTGGAGCTCAGAATATCGTCTCTGATCTGGGCGATATTGCTCTTTGTTCTGGTTCCCTCTCTCACCACGTTCGTAATTTCTGGTTGGCGAAGGCGAGCTCCACCAGCGGTGCCTGCCGGGTTTCTAACAACGAGAAAGATACTACCTGCACCTGCCAGTAGCAGGCCAGCGATCGCCCAGCTGAGCCAGTGCCCACCTTTCTTCTCGAAAGACTGGTTTTCTGACTTCACCTCAGGCTGATTGCTCTTTACCCTGTCCTTCAGGTCTTCCTGATCCATCGAGTCGAGAAGCTGTTCCATAGCCTCACGGATCTCTCGGGCACTGCCCCTCTGAGCGCAATCTTTGCCCAGCATTTTTGCCAGCAAGGGAGCCAGTCCGGGCGGACCGCTTAATCGATCAAGCTCCGCTAGTGGTGGCAGTTTCTCCTGGTGCGCCACCAACGTTTCCATGGCACTCTCCTCTTCAAAAGGCGCATGTCCAGTAAGACACTCAAAGAGAACACAACCTAGAGAGTAAATATCCGACGGAGCACCAACCGGGTTAGCAGAGCTTTGCTCCGGACTCATATAAAACGGGCTGCCAATGATCCTTCCTGGTGTAGTCAGTGCGCCTGTGTCGTCATTCAAGTGCTTTGCCACACCAAAATCCAACAGCATGACGTGCCCGTCTTGATCGTCCAATTGAACTATTTCCAGCATGATATTTGCCGGTTTGATGTCGCGATGGATGATGCCCATATCGTGCGCGGACTCAAGCGCACTTAGGATCTGCACCATAATTTCCAGTGATTCGATCACTGGAAGTTTGCCTTCCTTCTCCAGAATCTGTGAAAGTGTCTTGCCTTCCACGAAAGCCATGGACATGTACAGCTCGCCACTCTTGGCACGGCCGAAGTCATATACTTTGGCGATGTTGGGATGATTGAGACGGCTGGCTATTTTCGATTCGTTTTGAAACCGCCGAATATCACGCTCCCGGAGAGTAAGTTTGCTCAATACCTTTAGCGCGACAATCCGGGCTAGAACCGTATCCTCCGCTTTGTACACGACACCCATATTGCCAGAACCAAGAAGCCCCTGGATATTGAATTTGCCGAACGCGATATCTCCTGGTGCGAATTTCGCGCCGGAAAACTCTTCATTTTGTATCTGTCCAGACAACTGTTTCTCCTGAGTGACGACAGAAGATCTACCTTTTGTTCGCCCCGCTCCTCATCGACATAACAACGTCATTGCGTTGACTCGCAAGAGTACGGCAATAGCCTATGAGCTCCTTATATTTTGCTGCTTCCGCAAGTGCTTTATCAATCATTTCGAGAGCTAATGGAAAGTTCTTTTGATCGACAGCCCACATAGCCTTAGTATTGAAGGCTCGACAGATAACCAGACTATGATCGCGATCCAAGTGTTTCCACTTTGCCATTCTCGAGAAGCAAGATTCGAGCAAATGGTTGCATTCCTCGTCTCTATTGAGGCATAGAAGGTAGGTAGCTCTACACACCTTTGCTTGAACAGACAGGAAAGACTCCGGACTGTTCAATTTATCTCGCAAATGAATACACTGGTCACTCTCCTTCAAGGCCCTTTCTAACTTATGAGCAGTCCAATTGCACTCCGCCAAAGTGTGGTGTATGGCGGCCGCCTCTTCTGATGATTTTCCAAAACATTGAATCGCGCTGTAATAGGTCCTCTCCGACTTCGCATGATGACCTTGGCTCCACTGTAAGGCTCCAGCAAACAAATATGCTCGAGCGAGATTGAGATTCCGCAAACGCTCGTCTCCTAGACGCCAAGAACTCCGAATCATCAACTGATAAAGTTTTTCCGCATCCGCCAATCTACCCTTTTTTTGGCAAAGCTCAAATGCTTCTCTCGGTGCCTGCATGATTTGTTCAAACCGTGGATCGCGCTCATCCAATAGAGCAGTCGCTCTGGTCAGATGCTTGAGTCCCTGATCGTAATGATCGAGCAAATACTCATAGTAACTTGCCTGAGCGAGGACCGCTGCCAACTCTTTACAGTTCTTGCCGTAAGTTTTTTCGATGCAGTCAACCGCATCCAACAGGTGAGCTAGCGCTTGAGCGGGTTTTCCCGCCAGTCCTTCTTTCATCGCCATCGCCATGGAACTTGAACGAAAGTCCCCTTTACTATCGAACCCCACCAATGGCATGAGTCTTCGCAGCCGTCTGATCTCATCGTCCGAGAAGTGGCATCCGCTCAAATCGAACGCCCGCAAACTCGGAAAATTCGAGAGTCGCGCTAAGTCGCTGAATTTAAATTTAGAGCTTCCCAGGCCGAGCAACGAAAGCGACGGCAGGGATTTGAGGACTAAAATGTCACCGGGACTAATTTTCTTGCAGCCTGTGAGCATCAATGCCTTCAGCGATCTGAAAGCGGCCAACTTGCGTGTTGCGGCAGCAGTGATTTCCGTGTCTGAAAGATCGAGCGAAGTCAGTTTCTTCAAAGGTAGAACATGATTTATGGCGGCATCAGTTATTTTCGTTCTCGCCAGATTGAGGCTCGTAAGATTCACCAATGGTGCCAGATCGCCCAGCGATTGATCGGATATTTTCGTATCCGACAGATCCAACTTTTTCAGGTTCTTCAGAGGTCTTAGACCAGCAATTGACGTCACATTGTTGCTTGCCAGGCCGAGAGCCTCGAGCGTGGTAATACTACCTAAGTCGTCGACACTCGCAATGTGACCGTAATTAAGATCAAGCTCAGTCAATTGCAACTGAGAAAGATATTTAAGACCTGCGCTGGTAATCTGAGAGTCTGAGGCATAGAGCTTCTTTAGATTCTTTCGCCCCTGCAGTTTGGACAATTCACTATCGGTGACACCATGAGAAGAAACTCTCAACTCACTGCTGTCTTCTTTCATCATATTCTCAACTGTCTCGGTTTCTCCCTCTTCTCTGTTGACTATGAATTCAGTGTTAAACTCCTGGTGCGGCATAGTTTTGGGTTTGGAATTTTGCTCGTAGCTCACGAAGAACAACAAAGTAAGGCTGAGCAAGGCGATCGCGGTGAGGGGGATCCACAACTCAGAGATGGAAAAGCCCTTTGATTTAACGTCACTCTTCTTCGAACCTTCAACCGACCCTTCCGACTGCACCCCCTGGCACTCGGCAATCAAAGCTTCCAGCAGCTCGCACGCCTCCCTGGCAGTACATCGATTCGCGGGAACCTTGTCCAACATCCTCTTCACCAGCGCGGTCAATTCCTCGGCTTGGCCCGGCTCCATTAGCTGAGACAATTCCGGGGGTGGTGCTGAGGTGTGTTGAACTACAATCTCCAGAAGGCTTTCGCTGACAAACGGAGGGCGTCCAACAAGGCATTCGAACAAAACACAACCCAGAGAGTAGATATCCGATTCAGGCACTACCGGTGATGCCGAGCACTGCTCAGGACTCATGTAAGAAGGACTGCCGATAAGCCTGCCCGGCGCGGTGAGAACCAAACGTTCCGAGTCTGTAACATCGACCTTGGTAGCGATACCGAAGTCGAGCAGCTTCACTGTGCCGATGGCATCTCTTTCGCCATCAATAATCATTATGTTGGCTGGCTTCACATCACGATGGATGATTCCGTCATTGTGAGCAGCACGCAGAGCCTGACAGACCTGTAATACAATCTCCAGCGATTCTTTGACGGGAAGCTTGTGAAGGTCGGCCAAAAGCCGCTGGAGAGTAGTGCCATGAACAAACTCCATGGACATGAACAGCTGTCCGTTTTTCGATAATCCCAGGTCGTAAATGGCCGCAATATTGGGATGATGGAGGCGACAAGCAAGCCTGGATTCGTTTTGAAAGCGCAAAAGCTCTCTGTCATTCAGCGACTGCGCCTTCATCACCTTAAGGGCCACAATCCTATTCAAAACCGTATCTTTGGCCTTGTATACGGTCCCCATTCCGCCGGAGCCAAGGCTCTTCATTATCTTGAATTTGTCAAAGGCAAAATCCCCGGTAGCCAGTCCGGTACCGATCGGGCGATGACTCTTCCAGCTATCGTCTTCCACCACGAAGGTTCTTTCCCTAATGCGCCGGCGATCCAGTTGCTCCTGCCTGCCACTCGGGCAGCAGCTTATTAAATCAAGAGATTCCCTGATTGAGAGCTCCCGCGTTCTCCGTTGCTCATCTGTTTAGAACATACCCATATTGCAGCCCTGCCCCGCAATTGCAGCCCTGCCCCGCAATCTAAGAACTGGCTTAATTGAGCTGGAACTCTTTGGTCACCTGAATGCCGCGGAAGGAGGCTACTTTAAGGCCCGTGTAGCGCTCCAGGTTTTCCCTCACGGAAGCGAAGCTGGATCCCTGGGTGACGTCATCGCCCTTGGCAGAATATAAGAAATAGAATGGCTCAAATGGATTCTTGCTTTCCGGCCTTATGCCGCCGGAGTCGTTGACTTGATAGACGTATTCTACTTTCGTCCCTGGCGGCGCCCCTATTACTTTTGACGGGAAGTAACTTACAGCAATTATCTTGTCAATTTTCACCTTGTCACTGCCAGTGCGTATCTGCCACTTCACAGGACCGTAGGAGTTGAGAACCAGCACTACGGGTTTTTCTCGATTCACCCTGACCTCCACATGACCGCGCCAAACCTTATCAAAGGTCTGGTTCGGATCCGGATCGCCGCCGTATACACTGAATATTCTCAGCTCAGGACCAGGCTCCTTTAACGCATCAGGAAACTCGACTTTGGATTCGTCCCAATGTTGATTTCTGAGAGCCCACTCTATCTGTTCTGCGGTCGTACCATTTATCGGGGGACCGCCGGTATTGTATATGGTTCCCGCTGCAGGAGAAAACGGTGGTAGTGGAGGAGAACGGTAGTAAGTTTGCACGATTGCAACCGTACCGGCAACCAAACTGATGAAACCGATCAACACAAAAAGCGCAAGAAGCACTTTCCTGTCCGCATAAAACGGTACCGCTGCGGACTGTTGACCTGTTTCCAATTTAGCCGCCGACTGGTTTACTTGCTTTACTTGGCTTGCCGACGTTGACCGCCGGGAAGTCTCGCCAGGAGTGTCTTTCTGACTAGATCTTACCACTCTGGTAGCCGGTGTTTTTCCTGAGAGACTAGAGATAACTTCGCCCATCGACTGCGGTCTTTTCGCGGCGTCTTTCTCCAGGCACCACAAAGACAGCCGTTCCATCTCCTTCAGCTCGGGTGTCATTTTCAGCTCCTCATCCGCATCGGCGAAAGACGACGGAGCCTCGTTCATGTGTGAGTTAATGACAGCCAGGGCGCTACTTCTGACAAAGGGCGGACGTCCGGTGAGAATCTGGTACATCAGGCAGCCGAACGCGTAAATGTCCGTGCGATGATCTTGTGGTTTGCCCAGGCATTGCTCGGGACTCATGTAGAGCGGACTGCCGAATACTTCTCCGGTCTGAGTCAATTGTGTGAGCGTGTTCGCCGAGGATGTTAGAAGCTTGGCGATACCAAGATCGACAATTTTGACGAAGTCCTTGCTGCCCGAGTTGACTATCAGCACATTAGCAGGCTTCAAATCTCGATGAACG
>CAYTDR010000511.1:0-6130 GCA_964436185.1 uncultured Candidatus Obscuribacterales bacterium
ATTAGTATTGCTATCACTGGTGTGTGCACCACAGAACATGCGCCAAGAAGTCCCAAGTAGATCGTTAGTATCGGCATCAAGATGGGACCTGCTGGTATGAAGCCCGAATAAGACATCCAGAAGAGAAAACCTAAGACAACGCATGACAGCACGTTCGACCCGATGACCAGGTAGGTGGATCGTCTAATTTGTCGATAGTCGTTTTCGAGTGCCTTCATTTTTTGCCCCCTATCGAAGACTCTGATGCGCTCTGGCTTATTCATCTTGCAGATGACGTCCATGAGTCTACGTTCCATCTACTCTATCCCAGGCGCTTGGTCGCGGTTGGGTTCATAACTATTTCTTGGCTTTCTATTTTCCGTTCGGTCAGGCAGCATGAGTTTGCCAGCGATCGGCTCGTTTACCAAGCGAGAGGCCTGGGTGCTTTTCTTATTTCCGAAACCAAACACAGCACTTGAGCTCGATTCTTACAATCGGATGCTCTGGACCGGTGACAAATACCTTCGACTTCTATTTTTGCGATTCTGCGCGGATGGCAAAAAGAGGCTAAAGGCAAGGATAAAAGCTCAGAGCGAGCGCTGGTTTAAGCAGATTAGATGGTGACGGTAAGCATAATTCTTCTGAACACCGGGAATTAAACCAGAGGATACAGCAGCAGCAGGCGAACGGACATAGAGATTGATAATCGCAGAAACGCGCCAAATGCTCCCGAAGTTACCCCTCCGGCCACAGCCGAATGCGCGCACGATCAGAGAATTAGTTTGCACCCGATAAGTAGTGAAGACACCGTAACGCATGAACAGACCGAGGAAGCGATAGTAGGTTCGAGTCCTACGGATCGCGTTTCTCCGATAGAGAACAACCTTGCGGCAGTTCCCGAACCAGCGCAAGAACCTTGCGACAACTTGCTTCCCATCACTCTGGTGCCAGGCCGAGCAAGAATTAGCCAGTATCCTGCGCTAACTGCGACTCTGGCCGTGCTCGTCATAGCGTTGCTTCAAGTTTCAACCAATGCTCGTGGGTTCTATCACGAAAGTTCCTTGTATTTCTTTGGTTCTGCTTGGCTTTTTTACTATCTGATGGGAAAACTTAGCTTTCTTTTGAGTAAGCTGCCGCCCAGCCTGCAGAAAAAATTGATCGCCTCAAAGTCGTTGCAAGCATTGTCTATTTCATTATCGCAGGAAGGGTTGGAGTGGCATTCGAGCACCAAGCCTAATGGAAAGAACATAGTGCCCTGGTCACGTGTTCAGATGGTGGGTGTGCGAAAGACCGCCAGTGGATTTCCGCGAAATACTGCAGAAACTCTTCTGATAATCAACTGCGATGACATGCCAGATTATGCAGTTAACCTTTCCCGATTGCCGAGTCAAGAGTTCGAGCGACTCTTTCGCTGGCTATCTCGCAAAGTTCCCCAAACCAGACTATCTCCGCAAGCACTATATCTGCAGATGCAATGCCTGTTCGGGAATCATTCTGCCAGTATCGACTCGTTCACTCAGATCTGGTTTGAAGACTTCGACGGTAAATTTGAGCTGGCTAATCATGTCTGTCTGGCTCCAGGACAGCTATGTGGCGACAATCGCTACAAGGTCGAAATGGTCGTTTCTACGAGAATAAACTCCTCCGTTTATCTGACAACGGATAGAAATGGAAAGCCGTTTGTTCTCAAGGAGCTAGTCGTGCCTGTAGGAACGGATCACTCGATCGGTGAGAAGATGCTGGAGCAGTTTAGCCGCGAGGCGAGTCTCCTGTCCAAAATCAATCACAGAGCGATTGTTCAAGTGCTGGATCACTTTGTTGAGAACGGGCGTAGTTATGTGGTGCTTGAATGTGTTCAGGGAACTAATCTTCGGCAGTTTGTAAAGTTGCATGGTCGTTTGTCGGAGGCGCTGGTAGTTGATCTAGCTCAACAAATGGTGCACGTGTTGGACTATTTGCATTGTCAGAACCCTCCAATTATTCATAGAGACCTGACCCCGGATAATATCGTATATTCCGAAGCAGACAAATCGATTGTCGTGGTAGATTTCGGTGCCGCCAACATCTACGCAACCGAAGGCACGGGAACGTTGATAGGCAAGCAAGGTTATATGCCGCCGGAACAATTTAAGGGGAAAGCAACTCCGGCAAGCGATGTTTATGCTTTTGGCTCTACTCTGATTTTTCTTCTTACAGGGGCAGATCCACAGGGGATGGGGCGGCTTCCTTCGGAGTTATGCGATAACTCTGATCTTTCGCAACTCATTCAGGCATGCCTGGATCTGGATGCTAAAGTTCGGCCGACGCCTCAGAAACTCATGGAAAGTCTGGCACAGCTTGCAAGCGCCAGGAAGGAAATTTAAATGAGTATCCTCCGGTGGGAATCAAATTCACCTAAGTTGCCGGATGGTAGCCCGGTAGCAAAAATCGTTCTGTCGAAATCCATGTATAGCTCATCCAAGGCGCAGGGCTTCAAGCAACGCCTTCGCGGTGCGGCACGCGATTTTGTGGGATCCGTGCTGTCTGAGAAATTTCTTTCGATGTGGTGCACCCAGTATTGCCTTTTTTTCGTAATGATTATTATGTCTTCGCAGGTTATGCACTTAACGCCTCTGCACCCTCTGTTCCTCATACTTGTACTTGGAGCAATCGTTGGTTCCTTTCTTTTGTTGCTTATTCTTCTGCTCGTTGGCGTCGTGGTTTTTCTCGCGAACCCAGAAGGGCTGTTAAATCTCTATCTGTTTCCGGATCAGCTTAATCTGTATTCAGACCGGTTTATTTTTTTCTGGACCAAACAGGGGAAGAAACAACATGTACAGATAGACTGGAGCTGGGTGAAAAAGGTGCGTTTGAACGACTACCTGTACATGGGAGTGATACCAGTATCGGTGCTGAAAATTGAACTTAAAGAAGCTCCGTCCGGTAGCGCGGAATTTGCGCTGATCGAAAAGATTTCCGGAAGGGGAGTTTACGAGGATCCCTCAACGAAGAAGATCATCCCGGGCTTTCCGCTAGCCGGTATCACTATTCCCTTACCACTTTTTGGCTTTGCACAAGATATCGAACTGCTACTCCAGACGATTCGGGAGAAGTCCGGAGAAGATGTCATCGACCAATCTGTACTGGACAAATTTGAAACTACGAACTTGGAAAGCTTTACGTCTATGTGGCTGTCCGAGCTGAGTTCCACGCACCAGGACAATTTAGAACGACAACTGTCGCCGGGTACTCAGCTACGCGGCGGGGCGTACACCATCACAGGTATATTAGGACACGGTGGCTTCTCGGTTGTTTACGCAGCGACCGAGGGAAGCGGTGATGATAAGCCGATTGCGATAAAGGAAATTGTCTGTAATTTTGGTGGCACAAATAGGTCGGTTGAGAGAAACCTACGGCAAATGTTGCATGAAGCTTCGGTTTTGGCACGCCTTGATCATCCGAATATAGTCAGGTTTCATCACTGCTTCGCGGAAGGCAACAGGCTTTATATTGTTATGGAAGCTCTCTGCGGCGTCACTTTAAGGAACTACCGTTTTCATGAGCCAACTCCTAATGAGCGGCAACTGCTGGACATTGCGGAACAGTGTTGCTTGATCTTGGATTATTTGCACTCGCACACTGAGCCCATTGTTCATCGAGATTTTACGCCCGACAATTTGATGTTCTCCGATGGCGTCGTGAAGTTGGTCGATTTCAATATTGCGCAGTCGACTATCACAAGTTCATCTGGGACTGTCGTGGGTAAACATTGCTATATGGCTACTGAGCAGTTCTGCGGTGAGTACACCGTCCGTGGTGATTTGTATCAGCTTGGTGCTACCCTGTATTTTCTAGCTACCGGTGAGGATCCTGAACCGTTTGGGCCATGCAACTTGCGAGGCATTCGATCGGACTTATCTGATAGTTTCCATGATTTTGTTGAACGGTTAACTGATCAAAATCCCAACAACCGTCCAGCTTCTGCTACTGAATCTCTGCAAATGATACGGTCGCCGGCTGTGTGAACAACAGGAGCACTTGTAATGCCTTTCTTCGAAGCTCAAAGAGAAACCACTGAACTAGTACAAGACTCGCAGGATGTTGTCGAGGAGAGTCTGCAACCATCACTGGTGCCAGCAGAGCAGGCAAATTCTCAGACCATCGACCGGCGGACGGAAGCCGGTGGTGGAAGCCGCCTACCATCACGGAAGACGAGACCTATTAACTGGAAAACAGTTTTGTGCGGGGCGCTCCTTTCATGTTCAGCTATTGTGGCGGTATCTGTGCTTGTCACCGATACCGCTTCTCGAAACTATGCTTGTGGCTTATTCGATCAGTTGGTGCTAAAGGATTACCAAAGTGCAGTGAAGAGTTTTTCTAAGGCGATCGACGTTCGCAAGGATCCGACATTCTATTTTGCTCGTGCTGATGGATACAATGGATTGCAGCCAGCCGGCTCGGAAGACGAACTTCGTGATCTCATCTCGGCAACAGAGTCGGGCTCGCATTTACCTGCAGCGTTTCGGCGCGCGGCGATTCTTGCCCTCAAGCTGGGACACCGCGAGATGGCGATTTCAATCAATGGTAAGTTGGCTGACTTGAGCGTGCCTCCGTTTCCTGATAGATTTTATTTTCGAGATGAGGCGGCTTATAATCTGTTACTTCTCGATGATGAGCGGCTCGCGGTCAAAATTGCTAGTAAAATAAAAATTGAAGTCACGAAAGATCTTGGCAGTGAATCCGCGGTTCAGGCAATGATCTTTCGGGAAACCGGTCGCACTGAGGCCGCTCGAAAGATAGCTTCGAAGAACTTTTCAGAGTATTGCGGAACGTTTTGCACTTCCGAACGAATGAAAGAGACAGACGGCAGCATAGTGCCGAAGATCATCGAGACGCTGATGCTTCTTGATCAAGGGAAAGTGGAAGACGCTAAACACTGTGTTGCTAAGATTGAGAGCACTGCGCAAACTGAATTAAACGCCTATCCTATTATCAATCTCTTGCGCGCATGGATCTCTTATGATGAAGGGAAGCTCGATAAGTGCCTGAAACTCACGCAGGGGATAGCGCTGGATCAGAGTAAGATCAGCGGCGAGAAACAGGATGGCGAGGATGAGGATAGCGGAAATCTATCTGATTCGCTCGAAGGTCTAAGCTTGAAGACCGCTGCTCATTTGCTTCGGGAGCATGTTTTTATGGAAAAGAAGGACATGAAGCAGGCCGCGATCGAACAGCGGAACTATCTCAATACTCACTGCTCTGGAAAGGTTTTCGTGCCGTTTCCGTTTAGAAAGTGGCTGGCTGAAGAGTGATGCAGAAAGGTTGGTTCTTTCGGTTCTATTCGCGGAAGCCGTTTTCAGTGAAGGTGATTATTTTGCAGTTGTCAGAAATCATAATGTGGCAATAGTGCAGCCTTAAGTGTATGAAACAGACTACATAGATCTCTACCAGATTCACCGGAGCCACCGAAATTGGTGTGATGCATCAGGACTCTAAGATGCTCGTTGATGTTGAAAGCTACCTTCGCCGCGACTGATTGTCGCACTCTCTGCAACCCTGCTCCCTAACAGTCCGGTTGTAAGGGGCGGTGCTCCACTCATGCCCTTGTATGCACCGCCAGTAATACTTCGTGCGCGTTGCATAAGTGACTTGATTCGGCCGAATTCCTTGATTCCTGCTTGGGTGCCACTGTGCGGCCACCTTCGGATATTTCTTCGAAAGCATATTTGTAACGGATAGCTTTCTGTTTGAGCAAAATGGACATCCTAATTGATCGCGAACTCGATCCACAACTTTTGCTGACCACTCATGATCGGGTCCCTTATTGCATTTCCAAACAAAGTACTTGTGCGAACCGGGAGTCACATCTTTTGGACCAATGCCACCATTTTTCTTTCGATCAAGTTGTTTTGCTATCTCAGGATAGAGCGTAAGATTATTCTGTTTTGATGCCCTTTGTCCCCGACAATATGGACATCGTTCGCCACGCGTTCGATAGAATCCCGATCTCCACTTGTGACAATTTTTGAACACCTGCTGCAGTTCTTCTTTTGCATGGCAGATCGCAAGTAGGATCATCGGCCCGACAGCGCCTATGACACAAAGGTAGAGCGAAGCTGAGAAGAGTGATGCCGTTCAGATCAGGTCTTTGTGGAAACAGTTCACACCAATC
>CAYTDR010000512.1:0-6122 GCA_964436185.1 uncultured Candidatus Obscuribacterales bacterium
AGCTGAAGATGCGGCTCAACGGGGATTTTTCGTCGTTACAAATGATCTACACCCAAGTGATTTGACAATCATTGAAGGTTTTGCGGCCGTAAACAATCTCGAGCTCTGTGATGCACTTCGCTATACTCGCCTGGTCGAGCCGGAGCTTGTATCTGCTGCAGCGGCATTATCGGGGCTTGTCGAAGATGATTATCTGGAGACTCATGTTGCTAAAGCGATGTTTCAGTCGTTGGCACTCAGTATCACCCGTGACACCGCTCCCTGGAGAGCAATTACGCTCTATCAGTTTCTCGTTATGAGCGGATTCCTGACCGCGGGAGATATTCGCAGATTGACGAGAGAGCTCGTAGAATCGCCCGAGGAGTTTCAGCGTATTTCCGGATTACCAGCAGGAAAACTGCGGAGCCGCGCCGCTATTAAAAAGGCGATCGTGCAATGCATCGTGGATAGTGCCAAGTTGGAGAGCGTCCTTACCACCTTCGACCCTAAGAGTCGCAAACTGATCTCTTACGCTCGAGATCTGGTTTCCCTTGCCGGTCTTGGACGTATCGAGATGGACAAAGCGATTCTCAGTTTTGCCCGCTTGCGCAGAAGAATGAAGGACGGTCTGCTATAAGCTGGGTAGCGGCTCTAGCAGGGGAATCCGAACTTGTATGCAACTAGATTAAGCCACTGATAATGGTGGGCGTTCGAATGCGGTTATAATTGACTGGTCTAGAAACGATCAAGAGAGGCTCAATTGTCACCCCCATTTATATTAGGCTGCCTGGCCGGCGCGGCGCTTTTGTTTCTGGCGGCATCGCGGCTCCCTGCCAGATGCCAGCATGATCATTTTCACAAACGTTTCGATGATGCCGAGAAGTTTGCTGAGAAATTCGATGCACCGGCGCGAGATGAGTGGCAGAAGCCGGATGACGTAATAAAGGCGCTCGAGATTCCGAAAGATGGCACCGTTCTTGATATTGGTGCCGGCACCGGATACTTCTCCGTCAGAATAGCAAAAGCTTTTCCGCAGGCGACTGTGGTAGCTGTAGATGTAGAGCCGTCGATGCTACAGTATTTGCAGAAACGTGCCGCCGGAGAGCACCTTCATAACATCATCACGTCTGAAGCTGCTGATCCCAAGCAGATAGAAACCAAAGTTCCTGCCGATGTCATTGTCATTGTTAATGTGTACCATCACCTGCCGGATCGTGTTCGTTACTTTACTGACCTATCGAAAAAGCTCAAGGGCGATGGGACTTTAGCCATCATCGATTTTACTCTCGAGTCACCTGAAGGTCCGCCCAAAGAGCACCGAATCGGGCCGGAAAAAGTGATCGCAGAGCTCAAGCAAGCAAACCTGCAAATGCACAAGAAGTTCGATTTCCTTCCCAATCAGTATTTTCTCGTCTTCAAACCGATTGCGAACTAGTCGAAGGCTATAAAAACAGCTGGTCTGGGTAAAGATACATATGTGTCTGCTCACATGTTGTTTGACCATGGTGAGGGATGCGCGCTCCCACTTTGAAGCCAGGTACGTGCCTAAGATTCTCATACTGGAAGACGATATACTCCTGAGGAAGACACTCGTTGTCTTCCTCAAGAAGAACAATTTCACGGTCCAGGCAACTGGCACTGTGGACGAAGCGCTTGCCTGGTTGAAGAACGAACATTTCGATTTGATTGCAATCGATTGGTCGGTGCCTGGAAAACTACAGGGGATCGATCTGTGCCGGGAGTACAGAGCGTCCGGGGGGAAGACACCGTTGCTCTTTCTTACAGGCAAGAATGCCACAGTTGATAAGGTTGCCGGGCTCGAGGCAGGTGCCGACGACTATCTGACAAAACCTTTTGAGTCTGTCGAACTATTGGCGCGTTTGCGTGCATTGTTGCGTAGACAGCCTATGACAGCTACTGATGATGTAGTCAGTCTGGGCAACGTACAAATTGATACCAATAATGGTACCGTGAAAATCAACGGCGAACCATGTGACTTCTACCCGAAGGAACTTTCAGTGCTGGAGCTTTTGATGAAAAATCCGGGGCGAGCTATACCGTCCGAAGTCATACTCGATCGCGTTTGGTCCAGCGATTCCGAGGTAACGGCCGACGTCATCCGTGCGTACGTGGCCAAGGTGCGGGGAAAGTTGGTTAAAGCTCAAGCCACCATCAGAATTGAGACGCGAAAGGGTTTCGGCTATGTGTTGGAAGAGGATGCCTGACGGAACGTCGAGACTGGAGATCTTGTGGGGAAACAAAATCGAAGGCTCACTATTACCGGGAAAGGGCTCATCCTTGTTGCGGTTCCTCTATTCCTTCAGTTGATTGCCATTATCGTGCTTTTGATCCAGTTGGGCCGGTCCGAAGCTGAGATTAACCGGCAGGCGGATGCTGTCGAAGCTGTCGCGGAGGCGGATCGGTTGCTGACTTGTGCGTATGGAGTTGTAGGTGGACTTTATGCCTACGCTTATACCGGTAACCCGTATTCGAACATTATGTTCACGGAACGGGTGCGTGACGTTGCGCATGAGTCGAGGCAGCTACGAGAAATTTTGATCGAAAAAAGTGGTATCGCTCCTGGTGTTCTAGACAAGCTTGCTGAGGATGTAGAAACATCGTTGAGCAAAGTTGTTATCGACAAGAGGGAGATAGAAAAGCGGCCTCGTGGGCATACGCTTTTGCAGATTGCGCAGCGATTCAACCATCTTAATCACTTCATCAAAGCGGCAAGGAGAATGGCGCGAGTAGCATACGATCAATTCGATCCTAGAAGCTTTCGCCCCGAGCAATCGAACCGTTCTGTTTTGATTGCTGCCTACGGCTCACTGGTCGGCAGTCTCGTCGCGGCCAGCGCTCTGGCGATATTCTTTACGCGAGGAATCGAGTCGCGAATTGGTAAAGTCAGTGAGAACATTCGCCGGTATGAGGCGAATGAGCCGTTGATTCCTCCGGAGAAAAACGAGCATAATCTGATTCGCGAAGATGAGCTTGGCGAGCTGGATCGCACCTTCTTCGAAATGGCTGACGATTTGCGCATCGCTCATCAACGAAAGGAGCAATTTCTTGCTTTGATTAGCAACGAGATCGCCGATCCGCTCAAGCAGCTTGCTGATACGCTCGCTCGCTTAAACCGGGAGCCGGTGCGAAATCTGGACGAGGATATGAAGGAGCTGATTACCAACGCATCGAGCGAGTCGCAGCGTCTAATCGCGTTGACTAAGAACCTCGTGGATACTGCCAGGGGAGAGGAGACAGGTGCGTTTGTACTCAAGCTGCAGCCATCGAGACTTCGCGACCATATCGTGCAAGCCATCTCTGCAGTGTCCTTGCTCTCGCAGGCGAAGTCGATCGAGATCTCGTCGGTTCTGGATGATCCGTTGCTGAACTTGGATCGGGACAGAATCATACAAGTTATGGTCAATCTGCTCTCCAATTCCATAAAGTATTCTCCGCCTGGCTCAAAGGTTGTAGTCCGCTTACAAGAAGAATCTCACCAGGTGCGGGTCGAGGTCGATGACAATGGACCGGGGATTGGAGATGAGGAGAAGGCGCGAATTTTTCAGAGCTTCTCGCGCGGTCGTTCTGCTGTGGCATCGGACACGAAAGGGATCGGTCTGGGGCTGGCAATTTGTAAGTCAATAGTCGAAGCTCACGGAGGACGTATTGGTATTGATAATGGTGCTGAGAGAGGGAGCTGCTTTTGGTTTACCATTCCCAGTGAACGTTCTCAACCATTACAGTTAAAGGGCTCCTGCGATCAGGGTGGCGACTGAAGTATGCGACTCTCTGTCAGGAAAAAAGGACTCATAATTGTGGCACTTCCCCTGGTGATGCAGGTCATTCTTGTGGTCACGCTTCATTCCCAATTGATGGGAGCCGATCAGTACCTCTCACGAGAGAAGCTGGCGAGAGAAATGCGATCTCGAGTGGACAACCTGCAGTTGCATACCTACGAAGTTTTCGTCTCGATGTTTACGGTGACTACGCCGGAAAGCGCGGAGCGGAAAGTACATAATATCTTCTTAGATCTGCGCAAACTAGAGTCGAGACTCTCCAGTTCGAAGCCCGAAACGAAGCAGACCTTCAGAAGCATAAAGCAGGAGCTGCAGCAGGGGCTTATTTTGCTTAAGGAGCGCGTCGAGAGGCACGAACAAATACAACCGGCGCATACGGAAGACGATACCGCCACTGATGTCACGAATATTTTCAGGTTCCTCAATTCATTCCGAGCTTTGACCCGGCTCGTATACAGTGAGTTCGCTTCCTTTTCGAGTATTTCTGCTGATGCTCGGCAACTCATTCGCCTCTCACTATATGGTGCGATTGTAATCAATATTCTCACCGCCCTCTGCATAACGCTTTTCTTCATGCGTGGAATCGGGGCACGGATTAATCGCACGATGGAGAACATGCGCCGATACTCGGGAAGGCAACCACTGGTGCCACCACCTGACTTGACTGCCGGTATGGATGTGGAAGACGAAATCGAGGTAGTGGACCGCGCCATGTACGTAATGGTGGATGACCTCATGAAGGCGGAGAAGGCGCGCTTGCAGTTTGTTGCTATGGTCAGTCACGATCTGCGCACACCGTTGACGTCCATTTCGAGCATATTGGAGTTGCTTACCGACGAACCTCTCGACGACCGTGAAGATCTTCGCCAACTGGTTACGACTGCATCGAGCGAAGCAAGACGGTTGATTGTTCTCACGAGCAACCTGATCGACTGTGCCTGCATAGATCTGGGAGAGTTGAGGGTGAGTCGGGCTCTGCTAAAGCTCGACGAAGCAATCGATCAGTCTTTTGTTTGTGTTCAAGCTCTTGCGCAGAATAAGGGAATCCGACTGCGATGCAAGCCTGGCGGGTTCGCTGTCAGTGCCGATCGTGAGCGGATCATTCAAGTTTTGGCTAATGTTCTGACAATTTGTGTCAGGTCTTTCGACGCCGACACGATGATCCGGGTATCATCGAACCAAGATGAGAGCGGCATGGTGCGGGTAACTATTCAAGATGATTCCGCGATTGGAATTGAGGAGCTGGGCGAGACGCCGGAGTGCGAGATGGTCGATCTATCGTCAGCTTGTTTCCCTGCAGAACCTGGAACAGGCGAGGCTCGTGAAACAGTGAAACTTATCGGCAATCGAGACGGACAATCAAAAGCCTATGCCGAAGACAAGTCTTCTTTTGTGATTGGCAAGCAGGGAGCGCCGGGAGAAACAAGCGAAGAGATTGCCTTAGAACTTTGCAAAGCAATCTTGTCCGCGCACGGAGGCGAGATCGGAAGTGGTGGCGCAGGCGATGGCAGACCGGTTTGGTGGTTCACCTTGCCTTTTTCCTGACACTATTGAAAGCTCGCTGACCAGCACTCTTAGCGGCGCGTTTGTTCCGTGCCTCCCAAGTGTATATTCCTCTGGAAATGCTGTATTCTTTCGGTCGGATAACTACGGCACAGAGTATGACTCATGCCAGAACTATCTTGCAGACGTCAATCTTATGTGACGCGAGACCGCAGCCAGCCTCGCTGAAAAGTTCGAGGAAGGACTGCTCACCAACTGTACTTCGGCGCAACCTGAGAACTGGGACGACCACTCAGCGGTGGCACGAGAGGAATCAAATTTATAGTTCGAACAGATCGTCAGCTAATCCTGAGTTCGGTTTGAAATTTTTAAAAGTTGTGATGGAGAGCAGCTTTCCATCTCGATAGAGATCCCACTCTACCGGGACATGTGCTTTAGAGTCCACGAATATGCGCTCGATCAAGTGGTCGCCTTTGGTGACGTCCACTACGTTGACGGGAGTATGCCAACGTTTGTCGGTGACTGCTGTCTTTGACAGTTTTACCTCTGCACCGTCCCTGGCCTTCTCTTCGACATCCTCGATGAGCGTGGCGAGATCCGCCTTGAGCACGTTGTACCCATTGGGGAGATCAAGAATCCTGGAATTCGGATCCAGAGTCATTCTGACAAATCGAAGAACTCCGCCGCCTGCACCGCGGACAGTGCCGTCTTCTTTTCGAACGACGACAGCACCATTGTTCATTCCCCCGGATTTGATCTCCACGCGAACTCGTTTGTCTTTATTAAAGCAATATCGGCCGCCGCCGGACTTAAGTTCGTTCTTTTTAATGCATAGAAAATGAG
>CAYTDR010000513.1:0-6109 GCA_964436185.1 uncultured Candidatus Obscuribacterales bacterium
TTAGCCAAGAAATCGATTACAGCGGGTGTTTTAGAAGCAACTTCAAAACTTGTAAGATCGGAACATCGATCTACGTATTTCTCCCAATGACTGAGAATGTTTTGCAGCGTAGGATGTCGTTTCAAGATCTTATATATGCGGAACGATATCTAAAGATTCCGAGTTGGAGTGCAGGTTGGGAGAACAGAATCAGTTATCGACACTGGATAGAGTTGGCAATGCATCTGTGGTGACGGGACGCGTGCTGGCAGAAACTCCGTCTGCAATTTGGGATGAGCTCAGTTATGACCTCAGTCAACGAAGAGGACAGGTCGCACAGGTAGCAGGGCTCTCGACAGGTTTGGGATTCGGTGCGACAACACTTTTGACGAGAGCTCCGCGCGTAGGCGGTCTGATTCTCGCAGGCGCATTAGGCTATCAGGCATATCAATACGGTCGGGAGACTCTAGGCTTCCTCAGCGAGGCCAGCTCAACATCCAACGAAGCTTATCGCGACGCCCTGGTAGACCGAGGACGAAGTGCCATGGGACGAGAAGGCGCTCTGTTGGTGGAGTCCAGTCCGGGACTATTTGCCGGCGGCTATCTCGCTTCGCGATTGGTCGGTACACCAGCGCTATATAACAGTGTCGGCCGGTTCTCAGATAGCTATATCAGACAACCGATCGCAAATGTGACAAGTAGAGCAGCTAACGTGGTGAGCGAAACCTATGCCTTCCATGGTCCAGGCAGAATGCGCTTACCAGCGTCCACTGTTACTGCCGAAGGAAATGTCAATGTTCTCGAGATCAGCGAAACTCTCGGCCCGCATCATCGTTGGGGCGGAGTAGAAACCGGTCGGTCCGTGGACCTTCTTCGCTCACGCATCTCTCGACCGGTATCGGGTATGGAGTCGCATGTCGATGTTCCCTACTCTAATCGACCAGGTCGACTAACTTACCACACTCATGGTCCGGAAAATCCGATGGGTGGAAGACCAAGCCTCCACGATATCGTTAACACGCGTGATCTGGGTATTATTCAGCGTGGAAATCAAACTACTTTCTATGTTGGCAGAGCAAGCGAAGTCGACGCCGCCATCAGCAGTGGTGTCGGGGATCGTATGCCCTTGGACCTGAAAGCAATCGTGCTTGACTCCGAAAGGCAGACTGCGTTCCTGCTCGAGTCGACATGGCAGTCCTCCTCCCGCACCTGGTCGCCGATGATCCCACAATATGTTGATTATCAGAGAGCGCGCAGCACATTGCGAGCGCTGGACATAACCAATCCCTGGTCTCAAATCGAAAGAATTCCCTCCATAACCAAGAGTACGTTTGTTGCCGCTGATCTCGAGCCGCTTACGTGGGGCCGAACCATCGTTGCTCCGCCTACTCCCGCCCCCCAAGTCAGTCCACTGATGCAGCGCTGGGGTCCACGGATGTCCGACACAGGACCGGTCGTGTTGATGCCTGCTGCCACCATATTTGATGCCAGGTCGCAGCGCCCGGCAAGATAGCAAGTTCGCCGAATCGATCCCTCGGTGTCAAAACGGCTCTGCATGTTAATAAAAACAACCTGCAGAGCCGTTTTGAATCTCTCTTCGGACAGCTGAGTTCTAAAGAGGTATAGGGCTGGGGCAGAGGCACGAGTTCACGAGTGACTGCTTTGATGGCTAGCATCACTCGCGGTGGCAACGTTCCTAAGCTTGAGAGATCGTTGGCAACGCGCTAGAGTTTAGAGGTATAGGGCTGGCTTAGAGCGAATAGGAGGCGAAGGCGCGAATTCTCGCGCGACTGCTCCACCGCCTCGCATCACTGGCGGTGGCAACCCAAGCTCTTTTAATTTTCCAGGTCTCGGTATAAGATCACCGATTGGTCGGATTCCAGAGCAAGGTTCTTCGCTGCTTCTGCTGCTGTGAGCAAGAGACTCATCTCGAGAAAATCCTCCGGTACACAGCTGACACCGAAATGGATGGACAAATTATTGGCCGAAACATGGGGACCGAGGGGGTCCTTCGTTAGTGCTTTGAAAAGCCGTTTGGCGAAAATCCTTGCTCCTTCCCCTTTCGTGTCGGGGCATAGAAGCGCATAATCGAAGAGTTCGTAGTGGGCAAGCAGATCGTTGTGCCGCTTTTCTTGCGTGATGCGCAGAACGACCTCACTCATCGCCGCTTGCGGCAGCGGTTCTCGAATAATCTCCTTGACACCACTCTTGATGCGAATCTCGAAAATAATCACTGAAAGCGGCGTGCCGGCTCGATTGCCGCGGAAGTACTCTTGCTCGAGGAAATAAAGAAACGCCGGATAATTGAACATGCCGGTATCGGCACGTCTCAATGTCATCATCACCTTCTGCACTGCCGCGCTGTCTATCGGTTTCGGTTTGAGCAGATGACCGGTTCTCCTCTTTGCCTCTCTGCCTGAGACTGTGAGAAGTTTGCATCGGAAGAGATGTGATAGGGCCGGAATCCAGCGGCTGCGATGCAACCCCAGAAAACCGATGATCTCATAGATGGGAGTAAGACCATCTATGGCATGATAAACGCGTCTCTGGCTTTCTATATATTTAGGATCTCCGATCGACAGCATCGTGTTGAGATCCACATCGGACAGGTTGTCGTTGGCTTTTCTCAATATGGAATCGCCCTTGAAACCGCAGCTCTTCAAGTAGTTGAGCTTATCGAGCAACTGCACACCTTGAATAATCATTGTGTCGAGCTGCTCACCGATGCTGCGTTTCTTCGTCATCACCGCCGGTTGGAAGAAAAACTTGCCTTCCTGCCAGGCCACGAGCTCATAAATGCTCTCTTCTCCTTTGGCATGCGGAGTAGTGGCATGGAGCGGTTTGCCGTCGATGAAGAACACTTCTGCAGCACCCTCTATGCTGTCGACCTGTAGTCTCCCGGTCATCTTGGCCAGGAGGATCGACTGTAGCAATGCGGAAATCTGAATGAAGGAGAGTTCTCCGTTCAATACAGTGTTCCTCTTTGAAAGGGTCTGCCCGCTCAGGGCCGGCAATGGAGAGGTGCTTCGCTGTTGCGCTCCGCCGGACGGTTGGTAGTAGAACACATCTCCACCATCCGGCTGATCTGAGGCAAAATCATTGCTTGTCAACTGGACCGGCGATATCGACTCTCCACAAGAGGATCTTACGCGGTTGAGCACGATGAGCGTATCGCAACTCGCGTATTCCCAGAGATGCTCGATGTGGTCGGTGTCCGTTCTGAGCAACCACCACTTTGGATCCTGCCCGAACGGATCTGCCTTCACGCCCAGCGTATAGGTATCGGGACCCTGCCCGGAAAGCCAGCTGACTTCAATGTTTTTGTTGTTGTTCTCGAGCGATTCGGCAAGCATGTGATGCACGACCTGAATGCTCGGGCATCCAGGTATAACCACATGTTTCGCATCACCTTGTTGATTGAGCATCTACAGTAGCAACCTCACCTCATTGCTCTGTGCCATCTTATTCCCAAAATGGCTTTCTTTCAACATTTAGACCTTTGTCTTGCCCATCTCGAAATTGATGGAATGTTTTACCATTCGATCGAACGCTTCTTCGAGACGTTCCTTGCTCGTGCAAAGTGAGATTCTGAAAAACCCTTCGCCGCTAGGACCGTAGGCGTTGCCTGGCGGAACTACGATGCCGGCTGTCTCGAGCATCAGCGTGGAGAACTCTTCAGAACTGAGACCAGGTGGAACTCTCAGCCACATGTAGAATGTTGCCTTGATCGGTTTTACATCCCAGCCTAGCTCGGTGAGGCGCTTCACTGCCAGGTCTCTGCGTTCCTGATAAAGCCGGTTGCTGTAGTCAATATGATCGCGAGGACCTTCAAAGGCTGCGATCGCGGCTTTCTGAACGGCGAGGAAAACATCTGTGTCGACGTTCGATTTGATTTTGGCGAGGTTTTTTACATACTCTGCATTTCCGATCGCGAAACCGACTCTCCATCCCGTCATGTTATGAGCTTTGGATAGTGTGTGGAGTTCGATGCAAACGTCCTTGGCGCCTTTCACTTGCATAATGGAAGGGGCTTTGTAGCCGTCGAAAGTCATTTCAGAATACGACTGATCGTGGCAAAGGAGAATGTCATGCTTGCGGCAGAACTCGATTGCCTTCTCGTAGAACGCGAGTGGTGCAACACCAGCGGTAGGATTGTTGGGATAGTTGAGCAGCAATATCTTAGCTCGTTGCGCCACCTCATCTGGTATCGCATCCAGATCGGGCAGGAAGTCGCGCTCTGGCGTTAGCTGCATGAAGTAAGGCGTGCCACCGGCCAGCTCGGTAGAGGTTTTGTAGACTGGATAAGCAGGATCCGGCACAAGAACAACGTCACCAGGATTGACATAAGCGAAAATCAAGTGATGCAGACCTTCTTTAGCGCCGATCATAGACGTCACTTCAGTCTCCGGCTTGATATTGATGCCGAATCGTTTATTGCACCACTCTGCGGCCGCTTTCTTGAATTCGACCGTGCCACCGAATGGCGGATACTTATGATTTGCCGGAACTTCGATTGCTTCGTGCATTGCGTCGACCACGTGTCGGGGAGTCGGCTGGTCGGGAGCGCCTATGCCAAGGTTGATAATATCCATGCCCTTCGCCTCGAGAGCGGCTGCTTTCTTGCCAATCTCAGCGAATACATAGGGTGGAATCGATTTTAGGCGATCGGCTACTTCCATTTTGATGACTCCCTGTAAATGGTGGGGACGACGGATATACAAAGCAAAAGGGTAACATACGAAAGCCGCTTGTTGTCAGTGTCAAGCAGGTATTTGTAATTTTACTTCCAAGTCCATTTCTACTGGCTTTCGTTTTTTTGCCAGGTCATCTTTGCATGGCACCGTCAGATGGACATACCAAAGCTGCAAGTACTAAATCGGTTGACAATGGACAGAGCGAGGCTGGCAGTTTGCCAGCTGTGGCAAAGCACTCTTCGAGCCAGCATTTTCAGCATTTTCGAAGGAGATAAATTCTTGCCGAAGAGAAATCGTTCGCTTGCTTCCAGCTTAGCTAAAATGAGGTTGGGTAAACGTCAATCGACAAACGGGCATCCGACCTGTGTCGCTGGAAAACCCGGACAGGTTGTTACTCGCAATAGACAAGAGGTATCCATGTCTGACTGGGAAAGGGACAACGAGCATGAAGGCGATCATGGCGTCGTCACTGAATCTAAGCAAAAGGTTAAGAAACCTCCGTTGTATCGGGTTCTTTTGCATAACGATGACTATACGACGATGGAGTTCGTGGTTTATGTATTGAAAACTATATTCGGTAAGCAAGATTCGGAGGCTCAAAACATAATGATGGCGGTTCACCGCCAGGGTATAGGCATAGCCGGAGTCTATACGTTCGAGATCGCCGAGTCGAAGGCCAATCGAGTTATCGAGCTGGCGAGAACCAATGATTATCCGCTGCTCTGCACTGTGGAGGAAGACTGAAGCAAATTTTTTCCCGAAGAAGCGTTTTCAGTTGCCTTGCTGAACGATTCAAAGAATCTGCTCAAATTTAAGGTTGGTTGAGCCTGAATTAGTCGAGGCTGTGGCCATGACCAGGCAGGAGTCCAGTTTAGCCAAGCACAAGCATGATGATAAGTGATAGAAGTAAGATAATGATCCTGGGTCGTCGGAACCACCGAAAGAAGAAGAAGAGAGCAAAATGTTAACTGCAGAGCTACAGAAGACAATCAATAACGCCGTGCAAAAGGCAGTCGATATGAGGAACGAATACCTCACCCTCGAGCACATGCTTTTGGCGTTGCTTGATGAAAAAACGGGCAGCGATGTAATAAAGCAATGCGGTGGCGACATCAAGGTGCTGCGCCAGGAGCTTGAGCTCTTTATCAGCGATACTTTCGAGCGCATGCCGGACACCGTCGAATATACGCTTTCGCAGACGGCCGCTTATGAACGCGTTCTCCGTCGTGCAATCATGCAGGCGCATAACTCCGCCCAAACCACGATCGACGGGGGCAACGTCCTCGCTGCCATGTTCGAGGAGCGGCGCTCTCATGCAGTTTACTTGCTCGAGAAGCAGGGTATTACACGCCTTGATGTTCTAAACTTCATCTCCCACGGAATATCGAAGCTGGAATCAGACGGTGGTCGGGGGGACGACGATGACGATGAAGAGC
>CAYTDR010000514.1:0-6096 GCA_964436185.1 uncultured Candidatus Obscuribacterales bacterium
ACGACGGTGTTGTAAGGTCCGTAAACCACTGAGTTCTGTCCGTCGACCGATGAGCCGTTGCCTATGACTACGCTGTCAGTGGAGGTCGAGGTAACCGTGGCGCTGCCGATTGCGATACTGCCGTCGGCGGCGGCGCTGCTGCCAGCTCCCAGCGCTGTGGCGTCATTTCCGGCAGCTGTCGAGTTTTGACCTACCGCTGTGGATTCCTCCCCTGTAGCTGTCGCGTTCTGACCTACGGCTGTCGAGCCCTCTGCCGAAGCAGTGCTCGCCTCGCCGATGGAGGTGCTGTTAAGAGCACTCGCCTGAGACAGAACTCCAATTGCAACACCATTCTCGCCTTCGGCTCTGGCGTTGCCGCCAACGGCCGTGGACTGGCTGCCAGTGGCAAGCGCTCCCAGTCCGAAAGCTGAACCAGCGCTACCTGTTGCATTGGCGCCGGCTCCGACTGCTGTTCCACCGCCGCCTGCCGTCGCTCCGGTACCGGCAGCAAAACCGTTCTGGCCGCTGGCTGTGGCACCGTTTCCGATCGCTACTGTATCAGTGGCACTGGCTGTGGCATCACCTACGGCAATGCGGTTCTGTCCGGAGGCATTGCTCGCGGCACCCACTGCAGTCGCATTCGCGTTGGAAGCCTGCACACCCGCTCCGATTGCTGTGGCGCCTCCTCCAGTGGCATTGCTCGCGGTTCCGTACGCCGTGGCGTTCTGAAGAGTGGCAGTTGCACCACGCCCAACTGCTGTAGCATCGCTTGCCCCATTGGCGTTGGCACCAGCTCCAATCGCTATTCCTCCTTGAACTGCAGCGTTGGCTCCGTCTCCGATAGAGATCGACTGCAGTCCAGTCGCCGAGGCATCGCCGACAGCAATACTGCCGTCACGCGAAGCGTTGCTGCTTGCACCGATAGCGGTGGCGCCTTCACCGGCGGCACTTGAGCCATTACCCATGGCAACCGCATCAACTTCCGACGCCGCGCTGTTCAAACCTATGGCTATGCTAGCTCCACCGGTGGCGTCTGATCCCGTGCCGAGCGCTGTCGCGTTAATCGCACCAGCGTTGGCTTCCTGTCCTACCGCCGTGCTCGCCGCACCGCTGGCGATACTGCCTGCACCGATCGATACGGCTCCGAATGTCGAGGCATTGGCGCCTTCCATTAATCCTGTCACACCGCCACGGATTGATACCAGTGCTTTTCTAACCAGTTGTCTCTGGTGATATTCAAGTATGAGCTCCTCATTTGCTTGGTTCATCATGCTTTTACTCATAACCCTAAGACCAATCTCAGCCTGATCAAATTTCACTTCGTCTCTTTCGTTTGGCAGCAGATTCCACTCGATTTGCGTGATGAACGAGCTGTCGACAGCAGCCACGGTAGTGACAGCATCTTTGAAGATTCTGTCCCATTGGGAAAACGGAAGATTACTGGTCACAATGAGACTGCGCTGTTCATACCGCTCTGCCATCAGCACGAACAACACATCTGTTTCTTCGCGGTCCTGCAGGACGTAAGAAATGTCGTCAATAATCAAGGTGTCTGGCGATCGAGTTTCTTCAATATGTGATTTAGTTTGAGATCTCGCTTTGCGCACAAAAGGTCCTGCACCAGAGCACTGGCTGTGGTGAAGAAAGTATGCCGTCCACGCAAGCACCATTCACGTCGTAGTGCTGCAGCTACGTGAGATTTACCTGTTCCTGGATTGCCGAAGATCAAGATGTTCTCGGCAGAATCAAGACAAGTGCCGTCAGCTAATTCAATAATCTGACTTTCGGAGATCTTCGAATCGCGTCAAGTCAAAAGCATCAAGAGTCTTTCCTCTCGTTTTGCCTGTCGAATCAGACGAAGCTTCATTTAGCGAGAGATTCGTCAAAAACATTACTCAACTGGATTTCTTCTTCGTCCGTTTTTTTGATACTGGCTGTGGAATCTCACGCACCAACTCACCATCACGAATAACAACAATGGCTGTTCCAGTTTGCTGTGCTATTTGCCTAGCGCGCTTGGCGGCTCTTATAAGAGCTGTCGTTGCTTTCTGCATATCAGGATCATCCGCGATACTCTCTGGTTTCATAAGTTCTCCCCTTGATCAATCACGGTGGGTGTGTCCCCACTGTTATCGTACCAACGCCAATAGTTCACTTCAAAGCGATATATTGTTTTGAAATTGAGCAAGCCAGCATCGAAACGCCGACGAACAACATCATCAGGCACATAATGGCCTCCCTGAGCAACACGCTCTGCGATGCGCGCGATCGCCTCCTCTGCGTTTGTCAGAGAGAGGAAGAAGAGCTTCACCTTGTAGCCACCCTTGCGCCAATCACGAATCATACGAACATAGGCACGGCCAGCAAGTGTGGTCTCAAATGCAAAACTTCTGCCGTGTTCAGTATGCTCAGCAATTTCCTTCAGCATGAGCCTACCGGCTTTGATTGCAGCAAGCTCTGGTTGAAAGGGAGATAAACCAGCCGCTATTAAATCGGCATTGACAAATACCGGGCACTCCGCCTCATTCGGCAAGAACTCTTTAGCGAACGTCGATTTCCCGGCGCCATTAGGTCCTGCGAAGATAAGTACTTTTTTCTGCTGCATCATGAATTCACCAACCGATCTACGCTTATGTCATAGTGCCCAAATGGATTAACATGCTTCCAAAGGAGAGGGCTTACCAGGGTAAGGTCTTCGTCGGAGAAGGCATGACCTCTGGTCTTTAGTCCATCCAGCACCGCCGGTAGTTGCTGAAGGTTCCAGACAACGACCGCGTTATGCAAAATTGCCGAACAACTGAACGAGCGTGTTTGGTCGAGAAAGTCTCTTGATCGCAATGCACCTTGCTTGCCGAAAAACAAGAATCGATCTAGATCGTGATCGCTCAGGCTGGCGTGTCCTGAAATCTCTTGTATCGTCCTTAGTGGAACGCCAGATCTGCTCATGTTAGTCAAGCAAGTGCGGCGCATGGAGTGTGTTGATGCATCCTCAAGACCAAGTGGTTCAAATGCTTTAGTCAAAATATTGTGAGCGGCCGCCCTGGTCAAGTGCCCAGAGGCTGCCGCTTCTGAAGGAAACAACCATATATCAAATTCGGCGTGTTCATAGTAATCAGCGAGTATCTTTTTGAGCTTTTCATGCACAGGAATATCGCTGTAGACTGTGTTTTTCTTCTTCTTGCGTTTTACTTTCAGAAAATGCCTGACATTGCCGGACTCAGTGAAAAGCTGATTGGCTCTAAGTGTTACTATCTCACTCACCCGGAGTCCAGTGTAAATACCCAAGGCAAACATGGCTTTATCTCGTGGTGTTGCAAGCATCCTGAAGATGTCTTTGATTTCTTTCGGGCTTAAAATTCGAGCTTGTCCGGCCATTTGCTTATGTTTGACGACTCCTCTCACAGTGCAGTTTTCGTCAAGCATAACGGTGTAAAAAAATAAGAGCAAGCCCGAAACGCTTATATCCTTGATTCCAACCTTGACACAATCCCGCTTTTGTCAAGTTATCAAATGGCTTAGGTTCTTTGCGAAAGTGCGTAACCGTGGTGTGGAGGACGCGAATATCTTCCTGCTTAAGGTAAAAGGCGCAGCCAGTCCTGACGACCCAGACCTCCGCGCCTACTGGCAGAAACGACAACTTAAACGCAAGCGCGCAGGACTGTCAGAAGAAGACGTAACGGTACCCTGGTTATTGGGGGCTTGAGCCGTGTGATGGGCAAACTATCAAGCACGGTTCTTAGGGGAACTTTGGGGCAAGTTTACCCAACTAAAAAGGCGTTTTATAGATGGGAGCTTGGATATGTGAACAACGGTCATTGCGGCCCGGTTGTCAAGAAATTTAATCAAACAAAAATAGTTCGATTTCCTTACAGGCGGGGCGTCACCAGATGCGGTGCGGATAGTCTCAGTTAATTCGCTCCAGTCTCAATCAATTTGCATCCGGCACCGCCGATAGTCTCAATCAGTTTGCGCCAGAAATCGCCGATGATCTCAATTCCTTAACCGAATAATCTCAATCCGCTACAAGTACTCTTTGAACAGGGCTAGTTATCTCTATCCGGTAGTGACATCGCCGATGTACCCGAGCCTAGGTCAGCCGTCTATCGTCTGTAATCTTTCGGAAATCCAGGTACAAACTGATTGTAGTTTTCGCATCCCAAGAAAGGTGGTCCGTTTTCGTGTGGGATATGTTCATGTGGATATTGCCACACGAATTCGTTCAAGGCTATGAAAAATGACTCTAGATCAGGTGCCCAGACTGTGCGGTGACGACCATCGTGGGTGTAATTGAGAACACCAGTTATCGCAGATGTCGTGGAGAGATCCAAGCAGAGTAATCCGCTAGCTTTTTCATAGTCTTCCAACTCATCGCCTTCATCCAGTCCTAGCATAGCTGCTTCAGCTGCCAAATGTTCTGGCCACTCACTTGTGGCGTGCTCTGGTTGATTGCACAGTGGATTCCCATTTACCGCAAAGGGAAACCAACTATTCATCCAGCAGATATCCTCTGGTTGCTCCAAATCAATCGAGTCATTTGTTCTCCAGCACCATATAGCCTGCTCAAGCGGCAAGAGGCAGTAATTATTAAAGACGGGCGGACCACTTTGTTGTCCGTCTTTCCATTGATACAGAGTTCTGATGCACTCAGGCAGTTCTCGTCCGATTGTCCTCTCTATCACTTTCAGCTCATCATCGATATTTGAGATCGCAGCGTTCATTGATTCAAGACAGTCTGGGCGGGTTAGCTTAAGCCACTCTTCCAAACGCTGCAGGGCGAATTTCACAATGAAGTTCCTCATAGAGGCTTGGACGAAAGCGGAGATCTTTTAGACATGAGTGCGCATCCAACCGAGCCTGCTGCGTGACCTTGATTATATAGGAATATTGCAAGTGCGAGTTAAGACAGAAGCCAAGTGCCTTAGCAGTACTTTTCGTATGATTGCGGCCGATCACCCAAATTGAGCGAATTCGACAAATCGACTCATTTTCAATAATCTCGCCGGACATCGTTCACGCTGCAAGTGCAAGTCTGCTACTCGATAGTCCAAATCGATTAAGGACATAGCCGAAATCAAGCCTGATCGTTCCATTCACTTGAGGCTGTCGCAAATAGCGCGCAAGATGCATTTATGTTGCAAAAAAATGTCGCATTTATCGTGCAAAGTGACAATCGCCAGCCGGCAGGATCAACTGACTGCGGATAGCCGCGACTGATGTTCCAGCCGAGGGAGGAAAAGCCCTTAACACCCGTTCATTTCTTCGACAGACGCTAAGCTGCTGGGCGCAAGAACTATGTTTAAGACCAGGCTGAAGCTCAGGTTAAGGCAAAATACCTGATCAATTGACTTCCTTTGAATTGTCGTCGGCTGCGCACTACAATATTATGGCACTATCCCACGAGCCGGAGTTTACCAATGCCACTGGCCACTTTAGAAACCCCGAAAGGTCCCATCAAATTGCATGTTTGCAAAGATGGGACGTTTGAAAACACAGAGTGGATTGACCTTTACGAAGAGGCATTTCCGCCTTCGCAGCGACAAGATCTTGAAGATGTGCAAAAGCAGCTGCAAGAAGGAGTCATGGAGTTGGATGAGACGCGCGACTCCAAGGAAGACATTTTGTGCATGACATTGACCGAAGTTTTTGGCGGCGATGATAACAACGAACCGAATCTGCTGCTTGCTTGTTACACTGCCGTGTCGCACCAGATGCGGGGGCTTGGCATTGGTTCGATTCATCGTCGAAAGCTAGGTGAATTGCTGTCTTCCGAATATCCTGAGTACTTAGGAATATTCAGCGAAATCGAATCGACTAAAGAACAAGGAATCGATGCAAAGGATATGTTGGTGCGCACAAAACGCAAAGCGTTCTTCATGCGGCTTGGATTATTGCCTGTTGAAATTGATTACTTGTTTCCGAGTTACGTGAAGGGGGAACCACCGCTTGAGGGGGAACTGCTCTGGGTTCCATTCGGTCCACCTGAGCTGCGAGTATCTGCGCTAGAGAAGGTGCTGAGGCGAATTTACGTCGAGGGATATGAGCTGGGTGAGAACGATCCACTGATCGATCGCGTTTTAAAAACGATTCGATTAACATCGCCTGCATCTAATATGGTGG
>CAYTDR010000515.1:0-6087 GCA_964436185.1 uncultured Candidatus Obscuribacterales bacterium
CAGGCTCAGCGGCTGGCGTGAAATTCCTCATAGAATCCAGGGGCATTCCAGGTGGTGCGTCCATGCATTACTCCTTCAAAAAATATCACCAGTTGATTCTCAGATCAGAGTAGCCTTCATTAGTTACATAAATGTTCCATGGATGAAGGCGGCTGGAAACAGCCGATACACCGTAATTTGGTTTGAAGCTCGGCAGAGATGAAAACCGACGGACTGAAAAGAATCGATTTCAGTTTCGCATCAGATCCTTGAAAAATTATGACACGGTGAAAAATGCATCCATCAATTACTGTTGGTGAAGCAAACCCCGATCGGGCCCATCGTTCCAGCTGAGTGCTGCACACGGACGTACACAGATAGCTCAGGATTTTGCACATTCTCTGCCGCTGCGATCTGCTCAGCCAATAAGCCGATAACTCGTTCGATATTTATTCCACCTGCGGCTCCGAGGCGCTTGTTCACGACGCCAACAAAGTTTATCAAGGCTTTCTTCGACTTTTTCTTGTCAGGCCCGGCGCTCCGGTACTCCTTAATCAGACAATCGCGGATGACGTACCATTTTTGCATATCGGTGGCAAGCAGCTTAACGGCTGCAACACATGTGTCTATAAGTTGATCGCGAGGATTGGAGCGCGTGTTTGCGCCAAATGGTTGAACCTCCGGCAGAATTTCGGGAGGAATCTCGAAGGGCAGAGCAATCTCCGCCAAACCGGCCTCAGCAGCCTCGTTCCCATACCTTGCCTTGTCTATCGCCTTCCAATCGATTCGTCGGTCCAAGAACGGATGGCGGCGTCCCCGGAAGTCCGCAGAATCTCCGCCCTCTCTTGGCTTTTCGCCCGTTCCATCATATCTGGACATTGACTTGCTCCCATCCGCGACAACTATCATTGTCCTCAAAAACCACCATTGACGCAACTTAATCACCGAAAACAGCAGCAGTCCACGCGCGATGCCTAGACTCGAAGAGCCGCTGCTACAAAACTCGCACGGCTTCGCGAAAGCGATTGACAGGTAGGGTGTTCAGAACTTGATGTTTGAGAATCCGCGCCCGCCTGGCCATATGGATACCAAATTTGAGATTGCGCATGTCTCCCTGTGCGTGTGCATCGGTGGAGATTACAAACTTTAGCCCGAGCTGGCGCGCCACATCAGCCCATTTAGGCGCCAGGTCAAGACGGTAAGGATCGCCGTTGATCTCAATAGCCACGCGCGCATCTGCAATTGCCTCAAGGATTTTCTCCACATCGCACGGAATCGGATCGCGACTCAAAACTAATCTTCCTAGCGGATGCCCCCAAATCTTGAAAAACGGATTTCTCAATCCAGCTAGTAGCCGCTTTGTCATCTGCTCTTCGTTTTGTCTGTATCGCGAGTGGATACTGGCAATAATGATGTCGAACTTTTCCAGAATCTCGTCCGGATAGTCTAGCCGCCCGTCTGCCAAGATATCACATTCGGTGCCTTTGAGGATTTTGATCTTCACCTTTTCCTGCACCCGATCGATCTCTTCCCATTGCTCCTTTAGCCGATCGGCAACCACCCCACCCGCGTAATGAGCCGTCGGAGAATGGTCAGTAATGGTGATGTAATCCAATCCCATGCGCTGGGCGGCCATGGCCATCTGCTCGATTGTATGAACTCCATCAGAGAACGTGCTATGACAGTGCGTCATTCCCCTTATGTCGTCGATTTCGACCAGGTCGCTGAAGTCTTCGTCTCTGGCACGCACAACCTCATCTCGACCTTCACGAAGCTCCGGAGGGATGAAATTAAGACACAGAGCTTTGAACACATCCGCCTCCCTTCCAACCTCGATCAGTTCGGCTCCTTTCATTAACGCCGTCGAACTCAAGGCAAATCCCTGCTTGCTCGCTTCTTGTTGCAGTTGAGTGAAGTGCTCAGCGTTGCCTGTGTGAGCAACCAGTCCGACCGAAACATCCGGTACGGAAAATAGTTCTGCTGAAACTCCATCGAAGAGATAGGCCAGCACAGACTCATCGCTCTCCTCCACGGATATGCTGCCGCTGTATTTATTCATCGCTTCCGCGATGTATTCCTTGTTAGCTTTTACGACCAACACAATTTTATCCACAGCCTCGTGCCATCGCCTGACACTACCTGCAATGGCGACCTCGTCGGTTTTCAGCTCACCGACGAGGAAGTCCCTGAGTTCCGCAGCAATCTCAAGCGCCCGCACAAGGCGCACTTGCTCAGCATCCGCGGACAAGCCCTTGATCGACTGCAGGATATCGTTCTGCAGTTTAACTCCAAATCCCTTTAATTCAGCGACTTTCCCTTCCTCGCACGCCTCCTCGAGTTCCGCCACACTCTTTATGTTCAATTCCGAACTGAGTTTCTGAATACGCTTTAGAGTCAACCGATCGATGCGAGAGAGTTCAGCGGCGCCCGGAGGCAATTCGCTTCGAAGCCTGCTCAATATTCTGGCTTCGCCCGTGGTGTACATCTCGGTAACAAACTGAGCGAGCGACTTGCCGATACCGGGCAACTCGGTCAGTCGTTCTTCCGCCACTAATTCGCCGATATCCTGTTGGGTGCGTAAAATTGAACGAGCGGCCGTGGTGTAAGCCTTGGCCTTGAATTGGTTTTCTCCTTTTATTTTGAGGAGCTGTCCCGTCTCATGCAAGGCCCGCACAATCTCGTATTTGTCCATTGTGAAGCAAACCTCGTCCGAAATCCTTCAGTTATTCCTGAGCTTGTGCTACCGACAGGTCTCTATCATTATCGCAGTTTACTACAGTCCTATTGTTAACCTGCCAATGAATTGAGATCAAAAATCGCAGCCCGTTCGTTTGTCGCAATGGCGATTGAACACGTTCGCACAAACGCGTTAAGCGGCGCCTTTGGTTCGTCGTTTCGTACTGCTGCTCGCCCGCTTTTTCCGAGTGGTTGTTGTCTTACGCTCTCCTTTTGAGCGCTCGATGCTGGCGCGCAACGCTTCCATCAAATCCGATGTTTCGGTGGGTGCAGGCTTCTCCAGTTCCTTCACATCCGTGTCATTGAGTTTGGCTTTGATCAATTTTTTCAAAGCTGCCTTGTAGTTGTCCTTGAAGTCGCCGGGGTCGAACTTTGCGATGAGCGACTCAACAAGGCTTGCCGCCATCTTCTTCTCCTGCGCAGACAGACTTACCGATGTTGGTTTCGCGGTGTCATTCTCTTTGACTTGATCTTCAAAAAGCAAAGTTTGCAGATGCAGCCTGCCGTCCACAGGTCGAATAGCGCAGATATGTTCTCGACTGCGCAATGTGATGCTGCCTATGCCTGCGACGCCTTTCTCCTCCATTACGTGAACAAGCAGCTTATACGCCTTTTGCGCACCTCTACCGTCGATTGAAATGTAGTAAGTAGAATCGAACAATATGGGGTCTATTTCTTCAAGGACAACGAAGGAGTTGAGTTCGATCGTCTGCTTACTTGGCAATGGCAGCTTATCGAAATCCTCGTCTGTAAGCTCGATGTAATTTCCCTTGGAGTACTCGAATCCCTTTACTACTTCGTCCCAATCCACTTCTTTGTCGCACTCAGGACACCATCTTTTTTCCTTGATTCTGGTATCACATTTTTCGTGCATCAAGTGAAAAGGAACATTGTGACTTGCTGTCGCCGAGTGCAGTTTGACAGGTATCGTAACCAGGCCGAAACTTATCATGCCACTCCACATTGCCCTTGCCATCGTTCGTCTCCTTCAAAATGTTGATGCCTGTTCGATTCGTGTCTTTTGTTCGGAATTAGATAGAGCCTCTCTTTCTGGATTTGCTTCTCGCTTGCAAGCTCGAATTTATATGGACGACTGGAGCTTCTTTTACAGTGCGCGGCTCGATATCCTCTCGCAGATGCAGGTATACGGGCGCCCGCAAAAGTTTGTCTCGCGTGCGTTCCAGAAATTTCACTTCGCATACGAGTTTTGGGCTCACCCAGGTCGGATTCAGTTTGCCTCTGGGCTTTCTTTTGAATGGGCACGAGTCGATCTTCAAAGGTCTCAGCATCGCGAGTAAGCCTTTGATCTTTTCGCCACTAAATCCGGTGCCTACACCACCGACATATAACAATTCCCCTTCGTCGTTATATTCGCCCAGAATAAGCGACCCAAAACTGCCCGAACGCCCACCAGTGCCTTCCGTAAAACCACAGATTAGAAACTCTCCGGTTAGCGACGATTTCACCTTGAGCCAGGAGCGAGATCTCCTGCCACCGTCATAGGTGCTGTTTTCGTCTTTGCCGACGACCCCTTCTAAACCATGTTCGGTGCAGGCCTTGAACGCAGCCTCGCCGTCGTTACCAAGCGACTCGACAAGGCGAACGGATTTGCCAGGCTCAAGAACTGCTTGCAGTACTTTCTTGCGATCGACAAGCGAAGCACCGGTCAAGTCCCAAGTATCGGCATACAAAACATCGAACACATAGTAGAGCAGCTCAGCCTTCTCCAATCCGCTCCGTTGCAGATGCTGGAAAGATGGCTTCCCATGCTGGTCTAGCGCTACTATCTCCCCGTCGAAAATAAAATTGCCTTCGATTTTGGAAAGGAAGGCACAAATATGTGGATACTTTTCAGTCAAATCAATGCCGCGCCGAGAGAAGAGAGCCACCCAACCATCCCGAACAAACGCCAGAACCCGAATCCCGTCCAACTTAGGCTCGAAGAACCAACCGTCTTTGCTGAACGGACTGTCGGCTAAAGTGGCAAGCATCGGGGATAAAGCTGTTGGAAACGCAGCCTTTCTTCCAACGTTCTCTAGTAAAACTGCGTGTTTGGCGCGCCCACTTCCTGTTATCTTTCGACTTCCTTGCGACATAGAACTCTTCTCCTGCCTATGTTTATTAGCACGGAAGTACTAAGGCAAGGGAGAGTCATTGGGGCTAGACTCAACAAACCTAATGACGAGCAAGTTTTGCCACAAATGTACACCCAGAATGAGTTCGAAGAATTAGACAGTTACGGTTGGTACTGATGGGCGTCTTCCTCGTTGTTGTAATTCCAATGCTTGCCTGGCTCTTGCTCTTGCTCTTGCAAGCGGCGAATCGGGTCCGCCGGCATCAGCCAATGCTGGCGGGCCTGGCGGTGTCGTTCGCTCAGGTGTCCCCCCGGGAGGAGTGGTGCGTTGAGGTTCGGTCTGATCACGTCTAGCATCAGCAGGACGATCGCAACGTCTACCATCATGCCACCTGAAAGACAGGTCACCGGTTGTGGGATTTATTTGTATTTGGGGATCAAATCCCCTCTTTAGTGGGTGGTCGGCTGGAAGACGATTTAACATCTCTTGCATTTGTGGACTATCGGCCTGCACTCGATATAGTGGCGGTGGTCCCTCCGAGGCGCGAACAAGCGAAGCTGGATGAGGCAATTGAAATTGTATACGTTCAACAATCGGTCGAGGCGGACTACTGCCTGGTTCCATGGCCGGGCTACCATCTGGATTATTCCTATAGGTGAATATACGCTCTCCACGCGTTCGACCGTCGGCGCGGTAGAACTCCTGTCTCGTCACTCGGCCATGTTGGTCTCTCGTGATACCGTGCTCGGCTCCTGACCCCTCAGTACGCTGACCGTTCAACCTTGTTTCGACTGAACCTCCATTAGCATCTAATGTATGTCTGGTAGTGGAATCAGGCGTGGCTGGTCTTCCTGGTACCGCTGGTCTTCCTGGTGCTGCTGGCACTTCTGGGACAGCTGCCGTCCCGGGTACCCTCTGGTCATACGTAATGCGACCATCTGGAGCAACCTGGACGCTGTTTGGAACTATATTTTGTACGTCGGCGCCATTCAATTTCAGACCAGTGATCTGTCCAGTAGTATTTCGAACCACTTCATATCGATCGGTTGTACCAGCTGGTACAGCTGGAGGTGTACCTGGACGAGGACGAATAACTTCTCTTACTCGAGTGGGATCAGTCGGATCCATTATCACACCAGTACCGGCAGCCCCACCTGGTGTCAGGATTCTGTCGCGAGCAGCAGCACCAGTACCCTCACGGACAACGATTTGGCCTGCAGGATTGCGGGTTATGCTTTCCACTGGTGGAGCTCCTTGGCCGACCCTCGCCAATTCACGACCGCTTCCATCCGTCACA
>CAYTDR010000516.1:0-6071 GCA_964436185.1 uncultured Candidatus Obscuribacterales bacterium
ATCGAACAAACGAGCGAGAATAGCAGCCAACGGGCGCGAGGTAGGACTATAAAACTCGATAGCCTCTGGCGTAAGCCGCAGTCCATCCAGTACCCCTTTCACTATCAGCAAAGTTCTGGCGATGCTGGTGTGCGTTTCTTCTCTGGTGTTGTAAATTCCGCGAACAGCAGAGCTTGTCCCTTCGGGCTTGGCGTCGGATTCGACGGCGAGAATACTTCCATATAGACAGTACATCCAATCGCGGGCGGTCAAGTCCTGCTTCCAGCGCAACTGGTCGAGCCGCTGCAAAACCATCTTGCGATGGAGTAGCTCCAGCTTCTCGTCTTCTGATTTAGCCAGCTTATCCAGGCTCGAGATCGCACTTTTCGTTCGTCTCAATTGACGCGTTAGCGAGAAGCAAACGGCAAGATTGAGTACTGTGTCAAAGTCTTCGTGCTCCTGCGCAACCGTATCAAAGTGCTTAATCGCATCTTCGTACCTACCCAATGACATGAGCGCAAAGCCAAGCTCGTAGTTAAGAGTAGGGTCATCCGGAGACTCATCCAGACAGCGCCTCATGAGCATTACCGCAAGATCGTAAAGTCGAATATCAATTAGTTGATATCCGGTCTCGAACACCTGACGAGCCCAGAGCTCACCCCTGCGCTCGTCCCAGCTATCCTCTCGCTTAACCGAATCCGCCAATACGGCTAATGACTCAGCCAGCTCGTTTTTTTGCATTTGTTTCAGGAGCCGCGAAAAGAGCAATATAGTGGCGCTATCACCTGGGTTTTCCAACCAGTGTTCTTTAAGAACACCGAGACAGTTGTCCAGCCGGCCCTCCTCCAGGAGTGCCCGCGCCTTCATTAAATTGTCAGACCCGTTTTCCTTAACCAATTGATTCTCTTCCCGAAAATTCTTGCGCTCCTTGCCCTCAAGTACTATAAATTCAACGCCAGGTTCGCGTCCTTAATTATTGAGATACGGAAACTGAGTTTAGTCCTCAGCACTAGCCTGCGACCGGCAGCAGACCTGGTTCGACCATGCCTCGAGACACGCAGACCCAGGCGAATTCTCGCGGAAGGAGGACGGCGCTTGGCATGCCGCTACTCTATATCCGCGAAGATACTGCCGGATCCTTGGGCATAATGCTTTTGGCACGATCGCAAACAAACAAGTCAAAAATGCCCGAACCAACATTCAAAGAAGAAAACCAGACGAAACTAGTCGTTCCGGAGATTTCCGAATCTAGCGCGCCAATAGTTATCCGCACGGATGAGCCACAGCAGCCAGACGAGTCGACCTTCTTCACTGAAGTAACAGCTACCGCTCCAGAAAGCGATTCCTTGAAGTCAAATACGGATACTGAAAAAGAAACTCAGTCAAAGAGTTTCACCTCACCAGACAGCCGATCCGAAAAAGAATCAACCGGCACTGATGAGCTACTTCGCTCATGTTTCGTTGATCTCCCTGAGATGGTGCCACAGAAAACAGTTGAGCTTTCACACCTGCAAGAGAAGGCTGAGTCCGCCGGCGTAGCCATCATGGCCGGTCTCGGAATGCTGATTTTGATAATCGTGCCCGTAGAGATCTTCTGTCTGATTAGAGACGGTTTTTCTGCCCACAGCATCCAGTCTTCTCTGCATGTCTACGTTTTCCTCATACCGATGCTGCTATTATCCAGACCGGCGCTGATGATGGCTGCAAACAGACTAAATCAGGCGAAACGATTCAAATTGGCAGAATTTTTTTATCGCGTCAACATGCTCTTCGCCGTTCGCACATTGGCATGCCCAGGCGGTCTCGAACTGTCTCGATTTTATCTGAGCATCGGCAGACTATCTGATGCCAGTAATCTCCTCAGCCGGCTCCGAAGAAGAGTTGACGGAAACAACGTTGACTCAATGATTATGTTGCAAGCGCTGGAGGCGGAAGTCCTTGGACGGTTGGGCAATAAAACAGATTCGACGGCAGCAACAGAAAGTGCCTTGGAGCTTCTGACATGCACCGCTCTCGATACCAAAACGAAGATGAGAACCGAGGGCTTTGGTTGCATGTTCGTGGGTGCGGCACTCGAATCCTGTGGTGAGCTCGAGCGCTCCCTGGAGTGTTACCGGCGAGCCCTGCAAGCCAGAGTTGATGAAGGGACAATCGAGAAGGAAACACTGGGACTTCTGGCATCACGAATTGCGTTGCTGACTTACCGGTTAGGAGATGCTGACAATGCAGCTCATTGGATTGAACTTGCGCTTGCCACCACAGGCAATGCCACCCGACAAACAGAGATCGAGGTTCTCACCAACGCTGCTTACTTCCGGTTGTACCAGGAAAGGTTAGACGATAGCGAGATGATCGCCACCTCCGCTCAGTCTTTGGCCGCGACACTCAAAATTGATCCGGATCCTGGTCGTATCCAGCATCTGTTCGGCTTGCTTCATGCCAAACGAGAACAGTTCCAGACCGCAAAGGAACAATTGCGTGTCGCGCTGAACTCGAGAAAACGCTTCCTTCCAGAGTCTCATCCGCTGATTGAAGAAACTCTGGTCGAGTTGGAAACGTCTGCTCGTGCCGCCGGAGATGAGATAACTTCTCGAGAGGCTCGCATTCAGCTCTCTTCGGTCGAGATCTCCAGACAATCGGAGACATCACAAGAACCACTTCAACCTCTGCAAGTAAGAAAGACCAACCGAAAGAGAGTAGTCTATTCCCTCCTGATTCTCTGGGGAGTCTGGACCACCTGGTCAGTTGTATGGTCCGGGTTCCGCCTGGCGTCTGGATATGACTGGATCTATTTCTACGGTTTTCTCACAGGTGCCTTTATATTATTGGTAATTAGCCTGAGAAAAACACACAGAAGAAAGATTCTTGAAAAACAACTAAGCACTCAGCCGAGCATCAGCACTCGAGTCAGCTTCCTTCAAGTGTCCGACCCTGAGTGGAGCGTTGAAGTGGTGATTGCTCGCCTAGCGGAGCCGTTCAATCGGGACATCATAGTTGAAGATGGAGAAGAATTCATCCAGGGCAACCTGGTTTTCTATTCGAAAGAGCAAGATTGCCAGGTCATCTTAGAGGACGAGATTCCGAGTTACGTGACATTACCCGATGGGATATTGAAGCTTTCCAGAAAAGTCGAGACTGCCAGAGAAGTACTGACAAGGAGAACAGGAAAATCCCAAGCTTCACTTGTAGTGCTTCCAGCGCTTATGATTATTCCCATCATCGCCGTCTGTTGGGTTTCAGACATAAAGGAAATTCCTCGAGGTCTATCAGCCTTTGAGTATTACCGCTATGCTGCCAGCGAGCTTGATTCAGATTGGAAGTATCACAACTTCTCCGACGTCGACAAAATCAAGCAAGGCTTCGATAAGGCATATCAAGTTGATCCGAATGGAACAATCGGACAATTGGCTCACCGATGCGCGCAGTCCGAGCTACCGCATATGGTGCCAGACCAGGATGTATGGGAAAAGTTCCAGGAAGCCATTAACGGTCGACTCACTGCCGCCAATGCGATAAACAATATGGAATTTTGCATCAGCAAGGCTCCCCAGTTCGACTGGGCATACTCAGAGCTGGCCGATCTCTTGATCAGTGACAAACAACTGGATCGAGCTTCCAAAGTACTGGAACAGGCGGCAGCCCTCAATCCGACCTCGATGAATTACCTTCTTGCTCTAGCCCACTATCAAGTTGCACGAGGCGATCATGCCGCGGCTGTGACAACAATGAAGAAGGCACTAGAGATTGATCCTCTAAATACAGAGGTCTACAAACGACTTATTCTTCTGGAGATCTCTCCGTCCCCATAATCGGTCGGTCAAACATCGCCGCAAAACGAAGACTACAATGACAAAAGGGAGACATTACGTCTCCCCTTTGACTTGCTTTAGCAGCAAAGACTTATTTCTTTCTTGGCACCATTGAGAAGATGCTCAGGCTGTTGCCATAAGGATCGTAGAAATCTGCCGAAAGGCCGACCTGGTCAGGTGTTTCACAAACCTGTTTCGGTTCCTTGTCGAACTTCACGCCTTTGGCTTTCAGCTCCTCATAAGTTTTCTCGATGTCTTCCACAGCAAAGACCAGAGTGGTTGTCTCTTTGCCCTTGTTCGGTGCCGGCTCTTGTTCACCATGCAGCGCTACCGTGGTCGCACCGGATTCCAGCTCCACCCATCCATCTTCGTCCATTTTCACTGCCAGTCCCAGGGTGTCCCGATAGAACGATAGCGCTTCTTTAGTATTAGGAACGTAGAGAATGACATAAGACAATGTCGACAGCCTGACGCCTTCTTTAACGGACATGAGCACCTCCTGGCAGAGCAATCGGGGGAATCAGAGTGAACATGATATCGAATTACCGCAGCCACCGTATTAATTCATCGCGCTATAGGTCACTGATATTTTGTGAGAGTTCAAACCAGAGGCAGAATAACTCTAACGAGTAGTCTCTTCGTGCAACAATCTCTTCTTCATACTGATACACGGAAGCTTGCAGCCACGCCGCAATTGATAAGTCGGTTTTTTCGCGGCTATCCATCCAAGTTTTTTATAGAACTGAATTGCTGTCAATGTCGAGCTGAGGTGAGCCTCACGAAAGCCCTTCTTGAAGGCTTCCCTTTCTGCACGCCTGAGCAGCGATTTTCCCACACCGCGCCCGACGTGGTCAGGATGGACGAACATAGCACAGATTTCATCCCTTCGAATGGCGGAATAGCCAATTACCTGACCGTTCTCAACTGCGACGAACATTCGCTCCCCGCTTTGCATCGAATAGACATAACCTTCAGGGGTCGGTGTGGAAGTCCATGCAGCGATCTGCTCGCTAGTATAGTCAGAGGAGCAAAGCTGACGGATGGAAGCCATATGCATGCTGTGAATGCCTTCCGCGTCAGCAGCGACCGCTTTCTTGATTATGAAGGTCATATCTATCTCCAGACGGGAAAATACGAGCAAAACTCATCCGGAGCGAAACTTCTGGACAGGATTGCCTGACTTAGCTTAGCGAATATAATACTACTCAAGTGAACGATTCGGGCAACACTGTGACACGGCGATAAGGCGTTGAATCTCAAAGCTGGCTCAGTATTCCATGACAGATATGAGATTGAACACAGCCTGGGCTCTGGCGGTATGGGCACGTGCTTCAAAGCTCGAGACATGACGCTCAATCGAACAATCGTGCTCAAGACGCTTCCTTCAACGTCTAGCTCCAATAAGGCGCTGGTCCGCTTCCAAAACGAAGCAAAAATGCTGAGCGGACTCAAGCATACAGGCATAGGTAGTCTGTATGATTTCGGCGTTGCCGACGGTCTAGCTTATCTTGCCCTGGAATTTATAGATGGCGTCAACCTGGCAGAACTTCTCAATTCAAAAGCGCCGCTAGAGTTGCCTCAACTGCTGGAAATATTTATTCAACTATCACGCGCACTTGAATATGCCCATAGTGAAGGTGTCGTTCATCGTGATCTCAAACCGGCAAACATTATGCTGCGATCGCAGGGCTATGCTTCAGTTCTAATCGATTTCGGAATAGCCAAAAGACTGACCGATTCAGATGAGGACGTCTTGAGACTTACGGAACCCGGACATGCAATCGGCAGCCCGCTATATATGAGTCCGGAGCAGTGTCAAGGCGAACCCATCACCCCTCGTTCCGATCATTACTCACTTGGCTGCGTTTTATTCGAGGCATTGACAGGAGCTCCACCGTTTTGCGGTGATACTGCATTTGAAACCATGCAGAAGCGACTGCACGAAGCACCGCCTGTAGTGGCAGAACATTCATCATACGATATTTCAAGCAGGTTGAATAAAGTTGTCAGCCGGCTGTTGCGAAGAGATCCAAAGGACCGCTACGACTCAATGAGCGCTGTTCGTGAAGCCCTGGAACAGTGCCTCGAACAATTTTCCGACGGTAGCCGAATGGTCACCTCCAAGCCAGCGCTTGTGCAGCCTGAAAGAAAGCGAAACACGCTGCTGATCGTTTTCGCCACTGTTTTCGCCGTCTTTCTCGTATTTTTTGCGACAAGTCAATTACTGTTTGAAAAGCCATCCAAAAGCAAGCCTTCTCCATCGGAGCCAGAAGTGGAGGAGAC
>CAYTDR010000517.1:0-6062 GCA_964436185.1 uncultured Candidatus Obscuribacterales bacterium
ATCAATTGCAAGTCGGCAAGCGCAAACACCTGTTTAGCGCTGTTTGAGTTAGTCAACACCGTCCTCATCTGTTCGTCAGCTTCGCCGAAGCGGTTTTGGGCCATCAGTGCTTGCGCATAACTGACGCGGTCGCCATCGGTTCTAGGTGTGCCGATGGTGGCCAGATCAATGTCTTCTCCCGCTAGCATTCTCAGTTTAGCCTGGGCCAGGCGCAGCTTGATATCCGATGGATTCATTTCGACAGCGCGGTTGATCATAGTGAGCGCATTGTCGAAATCGTTGTCGCCGAAGTAACCGCCGGTGGTTTCTTTTTGCGCCTTGAGATAGAATGCCGTGGTCAGTCCTTCTGCAGCCCTGGCGTTGCCAGGGTTGGAGTTGAGAACGGTCTCATAGGATTTGATTGCATCATCCATCTTCTCAACGCGCAGGCTCTGATCGGCAACTTTCAAATGAAGGTCGGCATTGTCGGGCATCAATTCCAAACCGGAACGGAGCTCTGCGATCGAAAGCTCGAGATCTCCACGAACCTCTCGAACATTAGCTATGCCAATGTATGCTGCCGAGTTCTCCGGTTTGATGCGAATTGATTCTTGATATTCGCGAATGGCAGCAACAGTATTTCCTTGTGATTCAAAAGCTTTGCCCAGTGCCAATCGAACCGGCCAGCTATTGGGAAACTGGTACTGCGCAATGTTCAATTCTTTGAGAGCGGCGTCGGTCTGACCTTGCGTTAAGAGAGCTTGACCCATGCCGTAGTGAGCGGTCCAGTCGCCTGAGTTGAATCTGATTGCCTGCTTGAAGTTGGAGACGGCACCGCCAGGGTTGTTCTGGCTCAGTTGAATCATACCCAGACCCGTATAGCCTTCCGAATATGTTGAATCGAGCTGAATGGATTTCCTCATTTCTTCTGCGGCTTCAGAAAGTCTGTTCTGCTCTTTGTAAACCATACCCATTACGTAATGAGCTTCAGGTATTTTGAGATCGGCGTCCAGGGCTCGTTGCGCTTCTGTCTCTGCTTCCTTTAAAGTAGTGGCGCGGGCCTTGCGAATAGTATTGGATGATGATTGAAGCCTGTGCAGCATGGTCAGCGCTTTTCCAGCGTGTGCGCCGGGGTTGTTGGGATCTCGAGCGAGCGCTTTGTTGAATTGCTCGTCTGCTCCGTCCAGCTTGAACTGCTTGGCGAGAGCCATTCCGTATCCGATCTTGGCGTTGTTATCGTTGGGATTTCGTTTGATAGCCGCTTGATAGTATTTGGTAGCTTCGGCGTACTTTCCTTTCATCATCAGCCTGTCTGCAGTGGCGACGCTCTGGCTCACCCTGCCTTTGTACAGACGTTTCGTTGCAGCCTCGGAATCGATTGCCATAGAGAGCGAGATCGCAACTAGAGAGGAAGCAATCGCAACGCGAAGCACCTCTTTCTTATAAAGTTTACGCATAAATACCTCAGTTAAAATTTAAAAGGGGAAGGAAGAAACGTGACAGCCCAGCGCCAAGTAGCCGCTTGAGTCAGCGGGGCGAGATTACCTTCACTAGCCGGACGTCACTGGTCATGAATAGTTCCGAGGATTGAACCAATGACGATTAGCACACGTTCGCAGGTGCGATGCCGAAAATTTTCACTGCGCAAAGAGATTTCAAGAGGGGAGGGGCTGGAGAATGACCAGGAGCCCCGCTCGCGGAGTGTAATGATTGAGATTAGCTACTCAAGATTGACACGGATAGCTTCAACTATCCGTGTCAATTTGTGGATATTCTTTAACTTTTTGCTTCTTGAACTGACTGGCGATTTAGTGCGTCGGTGTGTCTGTCAATCTGGCTTGCCGTAGTTTCTCTAGCTGGTCCGTGTTCAAAAAGCTTGCCGCAAAACCACAGTTCATGCAGACTACCGCTGCTGGTTCCTCCTTGTCAGAAAGGAGAACACCTTGTTTTACGAGAATATGATCTACCCCGTCCCAATCATCAGAAACCCATTTCGTCTTATGAAAATCTGATCCCCCACACCAGGGACACTTGCGCTCGATTGGTTCGCTCATGGCAATCACTGACCTCCTAGTACCTTGTTTCAGGATAACGTTTTGGAACGATGAAGTCTATTCTATAGCGTCGCACTCAATCGTGAATCGGACAGGGACCTAAGTTCGAAAAAGAAGGTCGAACCGACTCCTTCTTCGCTTTGTAGCCCGATTGTGCCACCATGCTCTTCAATAACCGATTTGCATACGAATAAACCCAGCCCGTATCCACCGACAGCACGGCGGGACGTTCCTGCAGCTTGCTGGTAGCGATCGAAGACCTTTGACTGATCGACCGTCGCAATGCCCTCGCCCTGATCGCTGATCGACAATCTGGCTTTGTCATCAATTTTTGTCAGTGTGATTGAAATTTTTGAACGTTTTGGCGAGAACTTGATTGCATTGGTAAGGAGATTGGAAATCACCTGGGAAAGCCAGTTGTCGTCGCCCTCTATTTCCACGTTTTCGAGATTCAATTCGACCTCGATCTCCTTCTGGTTGAACAATCCTTCAATCGAATCGAGGACGCGCTCCGTTACTGCTCGCAGATTGATCGGCTGCAGGCTCATCTCCAGTGTGCCGGTTGGTGGAATTGTATAGACGGGCGAGGATGGCGAAGACCCTCAATCGATCGGACAATCGAGCGGTAGATCGGTCAAGAATCGCATTGGCGCGCTCCGCGCTCGCAATTGCCGAGTCGTACTGAGCGAGCGACAATTGGCATTCCGCAAGGTCTGTCAGAATGGCGGCCTTAGAATGCTCGTCGATACTCGATCGATCTACGTTGTCCAGACAAAGGTCTCGCGCTTTATTCCACTGCCGCTTCGCCACCAACTCGCCGAGCATGACTTTAAAATCACAGTAGGCGCGCAGCTTTGCATTTTCAATAGAGCTGTCCGGAACTGACGCAAAGATGAGCAGTGCGATAATGACAGCGATTGAGGATAGGATGAGCTGATTCATTTAGTAAAAAGCGAAGCCAAAAGTACTATACATCTTTGTCAAAGCCTACGATGCTTAAATCAATCATGGACCTGGGCGTATAGGAACGCTCTACGCCACCTTTTGGGGCGAACCAGGCGCAACTGCTTGGGGTATACTACTATCGTGGACGGAGCCAGGTTTTGTGAGGGTCTTGCGAAAGCGTGGCAAAGATACTAGTAGTCGATGATGATCGGGACTTCGCTGATCTCATTTCGCAGCTTCTGAAGACTGAGAGTCACACAGTTGATCTGTGTTTTGACGGGCGGGATGCTCTGGAGATGCTTCAGAGTTATACCTTCGATGCGATTGTTCTTGATTGGCAGTTGCCCGGAATGAGTGGTGTTGAGGTTTTAAACTCCTATAGAGCCACGGGTGGTAAAGCACCTGTTCTCATGCTGACCGGCATGACTAAGGTGACGGATAAAGCCACGGGATTAGACTGCGGAGCTGATGACTACCTGACCAAGCCGCCGCATCCGGTAGAACTTTCGGCGCGTGTTCGCGCGCTTTTGAGACGTGCCGCCGGACAGGCATCGAACAAGTTGACGTTCAAGTCGTTGATACTTGATTTGAACACGCATATGGTGGAGAAGAACGGTGAAAAGATCGATCTCTTGCCTCGTGAGTATGCGGTGATTGAGTTTCTCGTTCGCCATCCGAATCGAATCTTCAGCAACGAAGAGATTATGGACTCAGTTTGGCCGTCCGACAGTGAGTCGTCACCGGAGACGGTGCGCGGATGCATTAAGCGAATTCGAAAAAAACTCGACACCGAGGGTGAGCCAAGCTTGATCAAGAACATCTACGGTGTCGGCTACATCCTCGAGAGTTAGTTCGTGCCCGAAAGAATCGCTGAGAATTAGGCCGGATACGTGCTCTGGTTCCGCGAACGGTGGAATACATTCTTGAAAGTCGATCGGTTCTGACTGAGAGAATCTTTCTATTTTTCGGTGAAGCAGATTGCTGTGAAGTTTTTGTTGAAGTCCTTCAATGAAATGCTCTTGACGCCGCCTGTAGTATTATCGGCCTGGCCCCAGGGGTTGCGGACTGTGATTGTGCCGCCGTCGGGGCCATTGGGATCCCAGCCGATAACACTGTATGCATGCCCCATTGGAAATCCATCTTCGGTGTCTCCACCAAAGCTTAGTAGGCGCTCTGTCAATGAGCCGCGAATGCAGCAAGTCACTGCTAGTTTTTCATTAAATGCCTCGGTTAGCTTGCTCTTCAGGTCGTCGTCGCTGGTGAGTCCTAATACGTCAACGTCGACTGATTTGCCAGTGAGCAGTTTGAGGGCCTTTGGCGAGAGTAATGGTTCACCGCCGTCGCTTCCCTCGGCATAGGTATCTCCAGTCTTCCACAGATCGGTTTTTTGACGGTATTCTCCAAAGGCTTTTTCCAGAATATTTGCCCAGGTACCGTGTGCCGTCGCTGCACTGTAGAGTCCCATCTCGCTATCCCCAGGCGCCGCGACAGTAATCGGTCGTTCTTTGTCACCAGGGAAGGTGACGGTATATGTCCCATCTCCATTGTCCCTGATCATATCTCTGATGCTTTGCGGGTTCGATTGGGCCACTGAAGCAAGAGCTGCTTCAAAATAGCAGTTACCAATTGCGCCTTGCTTAATCGCCCCAGGTACAATGCTGGATAGGGGGTCGGCCATGTCTCGATAGAGCGTGGTGGGCATCGCTTGGGCATCGTGTGTGCGCATCATGTATGATCTTGTATCGCGAACCAACTTCCATTCATTAGTGTCACCCGCGTAATTTTGCCTTATGTCTTTTATTGAGATTCCGGAATTTTCGGCGCCCCATTCGTCGTTGCTCTTCTCGCGGATCTGATCATAATCTTCGAGGAGATAGTTCAGGTTGTTTTTCATACCTTGGGAGGCAGAGCTGCTAATACCTGCTTCTAACTCCTCGCGAGAAAGGAAGCCATCATTGTTTTTGTCCAGATTCGCGAAACAGGCGCTGTCTGCTACTACTGCTGCTGCTGAGGCAGATTTCTCGACCTTTTCTCCCAAGTCGCCAGCTATTTCATTGAATCGATTCAGATCATTCATTGAGATTCCGGACTCAGCCGACCAAGTTCCTTCGTCATTGCTCAAGCTCTTCATGGTGTCGTAGCTTTTGTACAGCGCTGTAATCATCTGCGCCTCTCGGCCCGAGTTACGAGAATCCTCCAGTGCGTCAGCGAGCTCTTCTTTGCTCAAGCGACCGTCACCGTTGATATCTAGCAGTGGGAACTGCGCTTCAGCTATTTTCTGCAGATCTTTGACATCGAGCTGACCTTCGTCTCTTCTCCTGGGAAGAGCTGTAACTATCGTTGCGCCTATTGTCACTTTGTCGACACTGCCGTCGGCAAGGGCGGTGTGACGGAAGAAGTTATTAGTTCCTTTCTCGATCAGTTCTATAAACTGTTTGTATTCACCGGCAGTCATTTGTGTTCGCGCCGTGTTCAATGTTCCCCTCAGTCCTCTGAAATCTCCGTTCCAGTGTCCTCTTCCGAAGAATTCCATTCCCACTGCGTCGTTCCATCGCTGCGGTTTGTTGCCGACCCATGATTCATTAAAGACAGTCCCGTTGTAGCCGAATGAGACACTGTGGACGTCTCCGTCTTTCTTTTCTGTCTTCAACTGACCGGCGGTTGTCTTTTCCAGTTTGGTAAGCAGGCTTTCGAACTCTTGCTTGGGCAGCTCAGCCTGAGCCTTAAGGAGAAAATCCTTGAGCTGCTCCTGCTCCGAGAAGGTCATGCAGTTTCGTGGTTGGAATGGCTCTTCTCGCTCTGGTCGGAAGGTCTTCCTGGCGTATTCTTGAATCTGGCCGAAGGGGCGTTGGCGATCGAACTGTTCGCTCTTCGCCGGTTTCTGTACAGGTTTTGGCTCAGGCAGGCAGACTTCTTTGAACTTGCTTCTAAAGCTTTCGGTCCAATGATCCGACAAACTCTTGCCAGTCTTTGCATTTTTCCAAGTAGCGCCGCCATCGGTGCTGAGCCAATCTCCATTGGCATCGGTTCTTCCTACTGCTTTTCCGTTTTTATCAAATCTGGTAGTGATTCCCAGACGGTCGT
>CAYTDR010000518.1:0-6043 GCA_964436185.1 uncultured Candidatus Obscuribacterales bacterium
TCGATTCAGACAAGTAATATGCACCAATCCTTTCGCACTCTTCTCGAATCGACGTTAGACTTGACACTTGCTCGACACTGGCGGAACCAAGCCCCTTAACGACCAGGTTCTCCAATACGGTCCTCAAATGCTCGAGAGTGTAAGCCACTTCTTGTGTATCTAACATGCTCCAGGCCATCCTTTTCGCAGTAAAGTACGGATGATCTATGAGAAGATCGAAAGTTCTACTATTCTCATTTCACATCATCTACGAATTCATTCCCAATTTGCAATCGACCGACGCACCGGAGAGAAACTCCTCAGTAATCGTAGTCGGCAACCTCCACATCACAATTCAGGACGTTCAGAGGTCGACTAGCAATACAGGCAAAGGTGTGTAGAATCAGTGCGAAAAGCCAGGCAACGAAACCTTCATTCGCTGAACCCGAGATCTCAATCGTAAGAATAACCCAAGAACAAAATCTCTGACGGTTTGTCGTTCTCGTACAAAACGATGTACTTGGACGAGCCTCGACCGATCCCGTCGTAGATTTCGTCTACAGCATCCGTTCCTTGCTTGATCATTGCTGCGGTAGGCCTGTCCGTGCCGAAAAGCTCCTGTAACCGGGCGGACGTGAGCGGATAGGTGATACCGCAATCCGGCTCCAATTCGTTGTCGGGCACCTCGCTTGCCGTCTCAATATCGAGAATGGAGCACGTTCCATCAGCATCGCCAGCCTCCATGGCTTCCTCAATCGAGTCATGATTCGGGCCGTCGTCGTTGCCACCGGAGTAACGACCGGCCTCAAACTCCTGTTTGCGCAACTCTTGCAAAACTTGATTGATGTCGGATTTGTAAGGCGTCAAATATTCCCAAGGCTCGGCACCCACAGTCAAAACTCCCTTGTCAGTGGCAAAGTCTGCCAGTTCCATACCCAGAATCAAGGCCAGCGATGCGTCCAGTTTTTCCCTAAGATACGGCTGATAAGAGCCCGGCTGGCGGTTCTTAAATAACTCGGATCCGACAACCCAAGATTAAATCTTCCGGGAAAAATCGCCCGAGAACGGCATGGGAGCTTGTCCGTGATCGTGTATGGCATACGCATGCATGGCGCTCGGCATCGACAGCAGGTGGTATACGAGAATAGTGTATACAACCTATATGCAGTCGGAACAAACTGTGATGAGGAGACCGCAATGGCAGCTAGAGCGACCTGGAAAGGAATAATGACCTTCGGAATGGTAAGCATTCCGGTCAAGGTGTATACAGCGACTACTACCAAAGACATCTCTTTCCGCATGCTGCATGCAGATTGCAAAGGTCGGGTGCGCGAGAAGAAGTTCTGCCCATCCTGTGAGCGCGACATAGAGTACGCCGAGATTACAAAGGGCTACGAATATGGAAAGGACCAGTATGTGGTGGTCAACCCGGATGACTTCGAGAAACTGCCGCTGCCGAACAAAGACTCGATCGACATTTCCACCTTCGTGCACATAGATGAGATCGATCCGACGTTCTATGACAAAGCCTATTACATCGAGCCCGAAGAGGCAGCCAAAAAACCGTTTACTCTTTTCCTTCGCGCGATGGCAGAGAAGAACGTTCTGGCCATAGGCAAGATAGCACTTCGTACCAAGGAGCGCATGTGCTGCCTGCGTCCGGTCAACGGCGCTCTCATGATGAGCACCCTTCTGTATCCGGACGAAATAAAGGTGGAGATGAACAAGCCTCTGGCTGACGTCAAGATTTCGGATCAAGAGATGGGCATGGCATGCACTCTCATCGACATGATGACCAGTGAATTCGAACCGGACAATTTCACAGACAACTACCGAGACGCGCTATTGCAGCTTATCGAGGCGAAGGTTGAGGGCAGAGAGATTGAAGAGATACCGGCGGCTCCGGAAGGCAAGGTTATCGATCTTATGGCCGCGCTGCAAGCCAGTATGGAAAGTCTGAAGTCCGAAGGCTCTAAGGGAAAAGAAAAAGAAAAAGAGAAGGTCATTCTCAAAGCTGCGGCCAAGACTGCAGCAGAACCCAAAATTGGTACCACAAAGACCAAGACCGCGAGCAAGAGAAAGACTGGATAAAGCGAGGACAGGTTGGTGCCTCGCAAGCCCAAGCCGGAACCAGAGATACCATCGAAAACGAATACTCAGCGCAAATCGCGCTCTAGTACCGACACCGATGAGGTTTCTGCAGAGGAAGCTGCAGCCAGTATCAGCGCACGCGAAGACAGCTCGGTCGAAACCAGCACCACATTCGATATCGCAATCGAGTCCTTTAGTGAGAGCGTATACGATACCACGCTATTGACCGGGCAGGTCCTTGCTACGACCGAAATTGTCGTCTCTAGTGAAATCATAAGCATCTCCGTAGAGACTGGCACTCAATCACCTTATCTTGACGTTCTGTCCGGCACCGAGCGCAAAAGAAAGGTCACGATGCCCCTCAAGGTCAGACCGATGCTGGCAGCCTCTGGTGAGAGCCCTTTCAGCAAAGATGGCTGGGTGTTCGAACCCAAGCTCGACGGAATTAGAGCAATTATATTCAACGATGCAGGCCGCCTGCGGATCAGCTCGCGTCAGGGAAACAACATTACCTCGCAATATCCGGATCTGATCGATCCTCTCCAGGCTCAACCGACTCAATCCTATATTCTAGACGGCGAGATCATCGCGCTGGATAAAAGCGGCCGTCCATCCTTTCAGCTTCTCGCACAGCGTCTGCATCTCAACAAAAAGGACGACATTGTCAGGGCATCAAAAAGAATTCCGGCCTATTTTTTCGTATTTGATATTCTCTACCTCGATGGGTTCTCGCTCGCCGAAGTTCCCTACGCTCAGCGTCGCTCGATCCTGGAATCAACCGTGGCTCAATTCCCCAATCTCAAGTTGATTCCCAACTTCGCCACAGATGGAGATCTCGCCTATAAAGCGGCGATCACAAACGGTTTCGAAGGAGTGGTCGGCAAGAACATACGTTCGACCTATGAGCCAGGCAGGAGATCGCCGAGTTGGGTGAAAGTGAAGGCCCAGCGCGAAAACGACTTTGTCGTGGCCGGCTATTCTCTGGGTCAGGGAAGCAGGTCGGATCATTTTGGTTCTTTGATTCTCGGCTACTATGACGGAGAAACACTAATCTACTGCGGTAAAGTAGGAAGCGGCTTCGATTCGAAACTTCTGGACAGCACGCTCGCGGTGCTGAAACAATACGCTGCGTCACAATGTCCTTTGCAGAAAGCTCCGCCCAAGGAGGGCAAGGAGTTTCGCTGGCTGAAACCTGAGCTAGTCGTGCAAGTTAGATTCATGGAATGGACCGATGACAAAAGCTTGAGATTCCCGGTCTTCATGCGCCTCAGATCGGACAAAACGGCTAGCGAAATCACCTATGAGTCCGTGTTCGGTCTCAAGACATCAGGCAGCGCTCAGGTGGTATCGAATCCGGTGAGCAAAGTGATACCGAATGAACCTGCGCCGCAGAAAGTTGCCCCACATCCAGAAGAGTCACTCGAACAGTCGGTTTTCTTCAAGCAGATCTCGAGCGGTGCCAAAGAAATCGAAGTTTATATCGGTAAAGAACGCGTGCGCTTGACCAACCTCTCACGCGTCATCTGGCCGGAGACCGAGAGCAGCCCAGCAGTTACCAAAGCGGATTTCATCAAGTATCTCGTGCTCAATTCACCTGTCATCCTCCCTCACGTCGTTGGGCGCCCGCTGAGCGCTCGCCGCGCACCACATGGAGTGCATAAAAAATCCTTTTTTCAGAAGCATTGGAGAAAACCGTGGGGTAATTCGCCGGTACCAGAGTTCATAGACTTCGTCGAGATAATGGACAAGATCAACGACGACTACATTGTCTGCAACTCTCTTGCTTCACTCGCCTGGCTCGGTCAAAACGGCGTAACCGAAAAACACATAGCCGCCTCGCAAATAACCAATCCTTTTGCAGAGATTGAACGCGAGCTTGCGCCCGATGCCGGACCTCATAATCCGCTGGATTTCCCCGACTACCTGATCTTCGATCTGGATATCCATACCGAAGAGGAAGAAGGAGAACGATTCGATAAAGTAACGGAGTCACTAAAACGCACAAAGGAGATTGCCTTTCTCATGCGAGACAATCTCAAGGGTTTGAAGATAACGCCATTCGTAAAACTCTCCGGGCGAGCTGGAATTCACATTTTACTGCCGATTGTACGCAACCTCGAACATGACGTCACCAGAGAACTCGCTCGCACAATAGCCAATTTCATACATCAACAAAGCGCGGATAAAACAACAACATCTGCAATTGAAGCCAAGAAATCCGGCAAAGTGCTGATCGATCTCTCACCCAACGGCAAGGGCAAGACCATCATTTGTCCATATTCAGCCAGGATCTGGCGATATCCGACGGTCTCCTGGCCCCTAACCTGGGAAGAGCTGGAAAAGGCAAGTCCTCTCGACTTCCAGATCCATAATTCAGTAAGGCAACCCGCCGATTGTCCCTGGCTGAATTTCTACAACTGCAGATACGACTTGAAATCAATGTTGTCTAAATAATGGAACGCGTGTTCGTTCTATTGAATCTCGATTCCATCGGGTTGTGAGTGTCCGGTTCGTCACCGGCTTCATGTCACGATAGCCAGCCGCCTCGCAGCAAAAGGTCACCGCCCCTAAATCTGGATAGTGTTACTTAGACACAGAAAACACGAACCGTTCGATCGATCGGTTGCACTAGCTCCACAGTAATCAACTGATCTGCATCGAATCAACCGATCGTGGAAGAATTCCGACAAGCAGCGATCTCGATCAATTTTTAGTTGTTCCTTCCGGTATCAAATGCGATAGCGCCTGCGAACGAAGGAAGTCAACGAAGTCATTCTTCAGATCTCGTCCTTTGTACTTCGTGACCGGATAAAACGGCTCGATCTGACGATCGTAGGAGATATTCTCCTGAAGCGACGTCGGTGATCCGTCAGGACCGTAAACTTTCATCGACATCGAGGCTTCCAGCGTTCCACCGCTGACCGGACGATACTTGGTCAATGACTCGATTCGTTGTGAACTCATAATGACGTTGGTCTCGTTTACCACGTTCACAACGGTAAAAACTTCCCTGTAGACGATCTCGTTCTCATCGACTCTGACCGGACGATGAAACTGAATCAAGGCAACCGACCGGTAACTTCCGCGATTGGATACGCCGGTGTTCGAGAGAGCACAATCCCAAATATCTCCCTCCCGATCGGTTTGAACTCCGAAATTTGCTTGTTGTTCTGAGAGGAACGGTTGGTTGGGTCTGGTTTCTACTCCAGTGGCAAAATCCATCGTGTGGACCGTAGTCTCTTGTTTCCGCTGCCACTTGCCGGCCAGCCATTTAGGAATTCGATACCATTCCAGGTCTTTCGGCAATTCCGGTATGAGTTTGTTGTCAAAAATAGATCCGGCTTGCAGCGAATTCGGCACAGGGTCAAGCGTCGTGGAATGCTGTACGCCCAGCTTCAGCACTGTTCTCCCTTCCTTTTTCTCAACACGCGAAGAACCCCCGCGATCATCCTCGATCCATCCGGACGGAGCCTCGGTTTGCGTTTGAGCAGATCGGCACAGCAAGATAGGAAAAACAAGCTGAACGATTACGATCAGGAAGAATGAAAAACGGATTCGTCCGATCATATGTCTTCGATTAAATCGCTGATGCGAAAACCGACTTGCCGGCTGGAGAGCAACTCGCGATCAGGAGCTACGAACGCCTCGACCATAACATCGGCTGACTTTTCGAAGACTGCTCCTACATCCTCTATGGCGAGAAGCATATTCTCGTCTCCAGGACGATAAGACACATGATGAAGTCCCTCGAAGAAGAAAGAAAAGATGATGTCATCATCGTAATGACCTACCAGGCATGCAGTACTGTGGTCGCCGTAAACGAAATCGAGAAACTTCTCAACTCTTTGAGCAGGGTTGTCCAAATCATCCAGGTCATAGATGTTGCCGATGAAAAATCCGGAAAGTGGGATGACCAGCATTTCCGAGAGCGGGTAATAAGAAACCTCAGTCCCCTGCAGTGAAAGATCGGCGA
>CAYTDR010000519.1:0-6032 GCA_964436185.1 uncultured Candidatus Obscuribacterales bacterium
TCTCGAAGATCTTTCTGGTTCGACGGAAAAAAAGATAAATCAAATCGTCTATGTGCCACAAGCCGAAGAGTTGGTTGTGCACGGCGATTTGGACTTAAAAGACTCTGAGCAATTACTTCGCTTTCCACAGGCCAAAGTACTGAGTTTTGCAGGTAGGGACCAGCATATTGATCCTAAGGTTTTTAAGATCATCTCCCAGTTAACTCTAAAGTCGCTGAATCTAAACCACACGGATGCAGACGACGAAATTATGAGGCTGATCTCGAGAATGCCTTCGGTCGAAAGTCTTAATCTGCAAAATACAAAAATTGGTGATCAAGGCTTAGCTGAAATAGCAAAACTTCGAGGACTTCGTAATTTAGACATCAATCACTGCCTGGTTTCCGATAGTGGTATTGAGAAACTTTCGAAGATTGCAACGCTCACGAAACTTTCTATAAATGGTGCAAGTCAGATTTCTTCAAATGGCCTATCAGCACTTCGATTTCTTGAACTTGCACGCTTCAGTTTTTGTAATTCAACCCCAGACGACGCAGCTATCAGCGCAATTTCGCAGCTGAAAACAAAAAAACTTTATCTGGTTAGCTGCGGATTAGACGATCGAAAAGCCAAGCTTTTAACCAACAAAGTCGTCACCGATTTATTTGTAGATCGAAATAATATTGGAATTACCGGGCTGGAATCAATGCTAAAACTTTCGTCGGTGAAGACCATAAAAATATCAGGCAATACAGGTCTTTCCCACGCGAATGTTTTGTCTTTAAAAAGTCGATTACACTCCACGTGCCGGGTTATTCTTGTCGACGGGTTCTAGCCATTCCTTCGATACTAATAGAGCGCTAAGGTTGCGGCACTGGAAATGGTGAGAGCGGGAGACCCGATCTATGAGACTTGGAAGAAATGCAATAACCATACCGCTCTCTCGCTCCTTCGACTGTAGCAATTGTTTTGCTGGTTTCTTAGCACGCTTACGCTTGCCTCCCGCCCAAAGTTGGCATTTTAACCAAGGGTCCGCTTCTCAATTCGATATCGACTGGCAGCGAACTTATGGACGTGCAACCATCCCCGGTGCCTTCTTGTGCCTTGTTAGTCCAGAACCTACATGCGCTTTCCCTGCAAAGTTGGCTCCAAATCATCCAGGTAACTTGTAAGTTCCCTGAGCACCTCTATCATTCTGTTCTGCGGACTTTTCCAATGTACGAACTTTCCGCCCCATATCGGGCTGATTAGAGGTTAGCTGAAGAGTCTCTATCTTTTGCGAGCTTCTTCGCAGAACGAATCGTCCGTAGAACCTGAAGTATCAAACTCCAGCAGAACCGTAGGTCCCCTGTGGACCGCTTGTTGTAGCGCTCCTGGCTTGGTAATCGACGGCGCCTGAAAGTTCCAGCAGAGCCCAACAATGACGAACACCACAATCAGAATTACACCGAGCAACCATATCGGACCGGCGAAAATCACGCTCCGTCCAATAGGTTCTGCGTTCTGTCTAGAAATCATTGTTATGCATCCATATGTATTGCTAAACATAGTTCAAGTCCTATTTCATTTTGCCAGCTCGTTAGAGTTTTCGCAAATGTTCTCTGAAATCGAACTAACCCCTGTTTGCTTCTTATAAGAAGTACGCTGGCAGCCGAAACGTCGATTTTGGCGAACGTGGTTCAGCAGCGATGCTCTCCCTCACTCATGCTATTAGCCACATAGTTACTAGGAGAGGTTGATTCCATGATCGAGATAATAAGCGAGAGTGACAGCAACGTCATCGCTCTAAAAGCAAGAGGAACCTTATCCCATCAGGATTATCAGGAAGTCTTGATTCCGAAATTGGAAAATCTGATTCAAAAATTCGGCAAAGCGCGCGTCTTGCTGGACCTGAGTGAAGACTTTCATGGATGGGATGAGGACGCAATGTGGGATGATACTAAATTCGGTATCGACCACAGAAATGATTTCGAAAAATTGGCGATTATCGGAGATGTAGATTGGTACAAATGGGACGTCAGACTGGTTGACGTTATTGAGTCATGTCCTGTTGTTGTCTTTCGTGCTGGCGAGTTTCGCAAAGCATGGCGGCATGTCAGGTCGCATTAGCTCGTCGGTTCGCCCAAAATTCATTTTCGCCATCAATCCAGGGCCAGCACGGCTTTACAACCGGGTTTCCGAAGATACTCTTGGACGTGCTCGTAATATCAAAACAGCGCCAGTTTACACGATTTCCTCACATTGGTTTCTTATTGACAAAACGTTGAAAGTCCCTTTAGCGCAGGCGCAGTCTCCTACAGACTGTCACTGAGACTTTCGCCTTTTCAACAACTCGAGAAGCTCCTTAGGAGGATTTGGCCCCCCAAGGACAGGATCACGCTTGCACAGCTCGAGAAACCACGCTGTTTCGTGTCCACCCGGTTCTGACAACAGAAACCCCAACATCTGCCTCTCTCTCTCCTGCTTCAAACACGTCATGAGCTTATCTGCCTGAGATCTAATGTCCGCATCTGAGCTGACCAGACCTTTGGCAACAATTCGGCAGGCTATGACCTGTAATCTTTCTGAATGAGAATTCCAAAGCTCCTTGGCCAAAAGAATCTGAGCGGCAACCGGCGCGACATCACAGAAATGGTCGAGACTGGCCAATCGCTCTGAGGTTACCCAGCGTTGGGCCTGACTCACCGTGACAAATGGACTCACCGATGCAATGTTCAACCAATCGAATCGCCCAGAGTATCCATCTTTCGCCTGCTCATTGAGCGGATACTCCCTGAACGAGCGCGCCAGTGAATTTGCCAAAATTTTGCATGTCTCGTTTGCCTCAGTTTCGTTTTCCGATCCTTTCGCCGCCCGAAGCACGTTCCAGAGATCCGAGCGAGACTCGCTAGCACAGAAGACTGCAGGATTCCTGACCAGGATCCTGAGAAGGCGATTGTAGTCCTTTCGCACCTTATCGTCGCTACTTTGAGCTGCTTTTCGAACAGATTGCGTCAATGCCGTCTCGAGTGAGACTCTGCCCAGGTGCAGATGACCGTCGTCCTTTCCTACCAGCCGAACTCCAAGCTGCTCCGGATTGCTTATCACCTGCAGAGCAAAACTTTCCAGGATCTCTTCGTAGTTTATAGCTTTGACCGCCGGAGAATTGCTACCAAGCGTGGTAGCAGCCTCGAAATACAGCCCCGCGGCCACCGTTGCCTCCAGTCCCGATAAAGGCTGAGTTCGCGATATCTGGAAGCCTAATATGTCTGCCCATCGAGCCATTTTGACGGGGTCGATCTCTTTGTACTTCCTTTCTATCTCTTCCACCCTTTTGTCGATCGCCTCTCGCGTTGTCGCATTGACTTTACCAACGAGTGACTCGCTTCTTAACCGCTCTAGCATTTTGGCCTGGTCTTTCAACTCAGATTGTGGCAGTCTCATTTTGTACGGAACAGCGATCAATAGTTGCTCGAGGAGGCATTGACGGTCAGCAAACGGTACCGAGTCGAGAAACACTCTGGCCTCCCGCACACCGTCCACCGACAGGTCAATCATCGCCTTGAAAAGCTCCGGTTGAAAGCGGGTCTTGAAATTCTTGTTGCTGGACAGGATTTCCTGTAGAGCCTTCGCACAGTTCAGCCGCTGATCGATAGTCACCCTGGACGCATCGTCTGCCTGCGCCAAAGCTGATATCTCGACCAGTGCCTGAACCCTCTTCTCCTCGTCAGGATAGAAGGAGGTCTTCGCATCGCCGGACCACATCATTTTCGCCAGCTCCAACCGTCTGTTTACATCGCGCTCTGCCTTCAGCTCGGCAAAAATCGCGTCGACGTAGCGAACTGCAGGTGGTGCTGCCGCTCTGTGCAACCTGTTGTCTTTGAACTCCTCAACCAATAGGTTGTCTCGTAAATTGCAAAAGATGCGTCTACCCTCTTTCGTGTCCTCGTGGATGAAGACGTTATGAAGCTTGCGCAAACAAAGTACTTTTCCGTCAGACAGACTTATGTCCCGCGCATTTCCCCTCACGCTTTCGGAAAGAAGCTTGTAGGCGTCCTCGTATACCTTGTCCGTGGTGTTCGTGCGTGAAAGGACTATGTCCGCCAAAGCCGCTACTGCGCACTCGTCTCCTTCCCGCAGGTGCTTCTCAAGTATGGCTCTGGCATCTCTGCAATAACCATATTCACTACCATCCCACGTTAGACTGGCGCACACTCGAAAGGACTGTAGACGGTCGGTCCTGGAGAAGCCGGTGTTGCTGGCATCAAGGATCAAAAACGCCGCGGCCAGGCGGATCATCTCGGCCCCGTTTTCCACCTTCTCAACGTTGTGTCCGGGAAGTATGCCCACCTTCTTCTTTTGACCTTCGGTGGACAGTGCCTTCCTGACAACGGACACACGCGAATCGCCGGGCACGATGGCTGTACCTTTCGTGTATTCGAACATCGTGTTGACGATGAGCTGACAGTGCTCACCGGAGCATAATGTCTTAAGTATCTGACTGGCGCCGTATTTGGTGTCTGATGATGTTGACGCCGGCTTGCATTCATTCCAGCGAACGGCGACGCTATCACGCCAGTTAGCGAGCAGCTCGCGGACTTTCTGTCTTTCATCTGCGATCGCTGGTGTATCCTCAGCAAGCGCGATCAAGTCAAGAACAGGCAGCGCAAAGGGTGAGCGATTCCGGTAGAGTTGCTCGATAATGTGCAATCGAAATTCCTTCCGATCGTGCGTCTCTCCCTTCGATGATTCCTTTCCGAATAGATCGTGATGCAGGAGGTGCGAGAGATAATGTCCGTGGTCCAGCCAATCCTTCGCGCTCTTCGTCTCGATGGAGTCGGAAGAGAAAGATGTCTTACTGGCACCCTCGATATTCTTAAGAAGATTCAGCCGCAAAGACGGTGACAAGCACTCATCTCGAATCAGGATGCGAAAACGATTGAGCGTGCCTTTGCTGAGAGATTTCGAGGATGAAAGGGCGACAATTGTTTCCGTAGCTTTCGTTCGAATGTAGGCATCTTCTTGATCGATGTACTTTCCTTTTCGATTGAGAAGCGCATGCGCTCGCCTGTTCCCCAGATCTGAAATCAAAAAGAACAACGTCTTCTCTGCTTCCTCCTGATCAGGTCCGGGCTTCATTGCTGCATCAAAGATGCGCTCAGACAGGAGCTCCCGTCGAGCCGGATTGTGATAAGCTACGTTTCTCCTTTTCTCGACTGGAACCCGGACGGGTGGACCGTATAACTGATAAATGACCGCATACTCGGTCTCAACAACCTCCTTCTGGCTCTCAATCGGAATATCATTCAGCTTCTCCAATACACCGTCTAGCTGCTTCCCGCCCTCACTCCAATTATTATTGAACTTGTCCTCTAAAAGCTTTCCACCCAGGTGCGCCTCCAAGTTTCGGAGTTCATCCCTGACGGGGAAATACTCTTTCAGTCTGGCGTGTTCAGCAAAGGCTCTCACGGCTATATCGGTCTCCTCCCGTAGCGAGCATTCAATGGACTCGCGGAACTTTCTCGGCTCCAGCCTGGACAGAGCCTCGAGAGCCGCTAATCTTACTCGTGCGTCCTTATCCGACTGTCGACCGTTTGGGGGCAAGGCGATTTGCTGCAAAGTCAAATTCATTGCAGAATCTCTGGTCAAGCCGATTTCCGCGACCGCGTTTATGGCTGCACGGCGAAGCTCCGGATCACCGGCTCGCAAGCCACTATTCTCGGACCCAGCGAAAAGTCCATGGATAGCATCACTCAACTCTTTTCCATTTTCTTTTCCAATCAAACCACCAACCTTTCTTAGCAGCTCTATCTTGACCTGACTGAGTATCTCCTTATCAGGAACCTTGAGAAGGTCGATCAAGTCCCTCCGCGCAACGGAGTCCAGGCTACCACTATCGTTTACGTCGAGAAGTGAGATGGCGCGGGCGCTAATGCTGTCATATGAAGAAAACTCGCGATTTGATACCCCGCTGCTGCGACTGGCTCTTACCAGCTCCACCAGTGCAGAGTTGAACTCTTTGTTGTCGACGAACGGACCACATTCTTTCAGATTTCGCAGTGAAACGATCGCAT
>CAYTDR010000520.1:0-6030 GCA_964436185.1 uncultured Candidatus Obscuribacterales bacterium
CCATCAGGCAACAGCAGTCTGGACCGACGAGTTACTCTTTAGAAGATGTCGCAAAGCTCCTAGTTCGTGCCGCCGTTATCGTCGAAAGGATAATTGGCTGACAAAACCTTATCTACTCCTAGATAAGGATCATCCAGATCGGCATGGAGGACGTCGCGATAGAGCCACTTTTTGAGCTTCGCTGGAGTGTAGGTGCCATGCGAAAGTTGGTTATGAATAGACTCTCTCCTCACCCTTTCATTCATAAGCGTATCGCTAAGCAAATCCGCAAAAAGAGTCTGTTCCGACGGACCACTCAAACCGCTAATCGATTTGGGCGGGGTCGTTGTTGAGACCGCGCCTGTATTCAGGCTGACTGTGTGGTAATAGCGGATTGCATCAGATGGCTCCGGAGCGTCGGCAATTCGTTTCGCGACGGCTGCCAAATCATACAGCCTGTTCTGGTACGTGACTGGATCATAAATGCCAGGGAGCACATCAATTACGGTGCCTTGACTCGTGCACACATAGGTGGCGATATTGCCATGCAGCGTCCGTGTGATTTTCTTTCCGTTTCCGAAATCAATCGAAACGGTGGGAACCGGCCGCACCGACTGCCATACGGGCTCGAAATTTTCGTTGATGAACTTTGCTACTTCAGGTCGAGAGAACAACACGGTTCTCGCAAGACGTGCATTCGTTCAGCAGAAGCGGTCGTCGAGATTGCCCATTAAATGAAAGAGCATCACCGGCTTTTTGGATTTCGAGGAAGCTTTAAGCGCCTGGTCGAAGGTCGGATGCCAGATCACTGCCCCTGGTGCCACCTTGGTACCAGTTCTCGCCGAACGTCTAGAGGGTTTCGATGCCTGCTTGAGTCCGCCTGGAAGAGACATGTTCATCCTGGAATTTGATGTCGGATGAAATGAAGGAGGAGCCGGAACGGGAGTCGCAATTGCGTTAGAGGTGACCGGCAGCTCGTTGGAAATTACTCGTTTTACTGGCGCCTCGATGATGCTTTTGCGAACATCTATTGGACTGCGTGCTACAGCACTGTCAGGTGGAGGAACCCTTTGAGCCACTGGCAGAACAGGCAAGGAGTTGGAGCGAAGCAGCCGCTTCATCGGAAATTCAACACCCATCTTGCTGACGTCGGGAACACGGGATCTCTCGAACTGTTGAGCTTTTCCTGCCATTGGATTACAGACTGTCGATAGCAGAGCAGCTGCTGTGAAAACAGACTTGAGCTTAATCATTACAGAACCTCGGAAAGGCGGTAAATGCAACGTGTGGATCGAAGAGAGGACTCATTACTACAATGAAGCGTTTGAGTGAACAAGTTTCTAGTGAAAACCCTGATTATTGAGTTTTATAACTCCCTTGGTCACGACTTTAGGAGATGTGTTCTTCACAACCAGTTTCGAGCGCCCTCGGAAATGAAGGAAGCGGGCGACGATTGTCGCCCACTTTGGAGGATTCGACGGAACACATTTCAAGGCACTGAGATGAGAATGTTGCATGATGAGACTGTCTGCCTGACTAAACAAAGTTGGATGGAAACAACAATACTCGAACTGCATTCAGTGCTCCGGGAGTCACCAGCGCGATAATGCCCAGAAATGTTGCAGAGATCAGCAATGTTCGGCGGCTGACGAGCTTCTGAGGCAATCTCTTAGTCAGTGCCGCCCATACGACAAACCCAGTAGCCACAAGCAGTCACAAAATTTGGAACACTTTGGCAAAGGATTCGGTCAATCGCTCGAGGTTCGCCAGGTTTTGGGCACGCACGGTGCCGGCAGTATTAACACCCATCACGACGGTGGCATCAGCGCCTTGTGGTGCAATTGTGCCATTCGTTGCGCCGGCAAGAACTGGCATTGGACTTCTGGTTGACATCGATTCAGGAGAATCCTCCGCCTGAGGGAAGCGCTCGAAGGACTGCGCGCCTCCTTGTGCCTTGTTCTCCGCAAAAGATGACTGGGGAGCGGCTTTAGGAGCTGGTACACTTCGGGCAGCTTCGGCAAGGACATCATCACTTCCCGGATCGCGGCGATACTCTTTATCGGCGTGCTGCGCCCGGCGTCTGGCTTTGTGACCGTTGTAGCTTAATGACTTGTACAAATCTCTATGGAGTCCGAACTGCTTATAGTCATTATTTGTCTCCAGGACAGTGGCACCAGTTACCGGTGATACCACACGATAAGTGATACCAAGATCCGAGGCCAATGAGGCATCTCCATTAGCAAGAAGCCTTGTTATCTCACCAATCGCCCATACCTTTGAGAGCCTGTGAGCGGCATCATCGGCGGTGACCATTTGGCAAACCGGCTGCTCGATCGTCTTAAATAGATCCAATTCACCGCTGCTCGGATCTAAGTTCGCAACAATGAATCCACGAGGAAACGAATGAGTTGCTCTGGTGGCAAACTTGGTGGCAAAATTGGCTCTTTGTCCGGAAAGCTTCAATTCTTTCAAGCGCTCGACGGCGATGTTTCCTCGAAGGTTGACCATTCCGTCCTCCAGACTCGAGGCGATACCATCATTATTAGTGGAAAGGAGGGCATCAGACTCGAGATGAACATTCTGGGAGTGCGAGAAGTTCATGTTCGAACTCGAGATGTACGGCATACCCAGTGACAAACTTCCCGCTCGCGTGAGTTTGACGGGGCTGGTAATGCCTATGCGCAATTGCAGGTCCTGATGCTGTTCTATTGGAAATGCCTTGATCTTCACCTCTCCAGGCTTCTGGCAGGTGATTAAAAGCGGATCTCGCATTCTGGACACAACTGCGTTGTATGCCGACTGGACTCTTGCAGTTGTATTGAAAGCGGCTTCTTGCGGTACTCCATTCACCCAGAGCGTCGCACGAGTGACGGCAGCACCCTCCGGCAACAGCATGGTCATGTCAGCTTCCTGCTTACCGTAAATTTCTCCTCTCAACTTCATCGTCCAATAAAGAGACGAAGTGAGTGTTTTGCTATCGATAATACCGGTGATGGTGGATTCCTCTACCGATACGTTCGCAGACAACGGCTGAGGTGGCGGCGGTACCACTGGCGGAGGCGTAACTGTAGTACTGGTTGCCGGCAGCATCGTAACCTGATTGAATCTCGAATCAGAGTCATGAGGTAGAACCAGAGCAAGCGCTATCGAGGTCAAAACGAGCGAAGAGGTAGATCCAAGGAAAAATGGAAACCACCTATTCATTTCTCTGATTGGCTCGTCGTACTTCGAGCGCCTGTATGTTTCATTGTTAGAAAGTGCTCTGTCTCTCTCAGGAGAGTGCTCTACTCGCGGCATGATTGTCCCCTCTTTGCTGGTCGAGTGATATGACAAGTCTAGCCGCGCAGGGGAGATTTAGTTGCCACAGAAAGGACCAACGACACCTAGGGGAAATCCTGATTCTGAAAGCGGACTATTATTGTCGAGTGCTGCTTGAGAAGGACTACTGAGCCTTTCGTAAGTCGGTCCAGACATCTCCACCGCCGCTCTTCTTCGCCGGCTGAGGCTTGGCAGCGGGTTTAAGTGCTTGAGGTTTGGAGGCGCGTGCTTTCGGCTTTGGAGCCGGCTTTGCTTTGCGGTGTATCGATGGCTCAGCTTTCTTCAATCGTGCCTTAGGAACGTCGGGCGAACTCTTAGACGTTGGTGCCACCGTATCAGATGCATTACTAGGTGCTATCGAACGCGTGGAGGAAGGAGAGGAATCGACGGGTGACGAGGTAGGTTTGGTCGTCGAATCAGGCTTATCGGCATCAGTTGTCATCGCAGGTAGCACCGCCTGTGAAGGCTTGTTGAGCTTGTCGTAGATGAAGTATCCAGCTACAACGACCATCACTGCCAGTGCCACTATCAAACCAATCATGACCTTATATAGCTTATTAGCTTGATCGTATTGGTGATACGAGACCTTATCCCGCAGATTGGCTGCCGGAGCGACACCACCGATTTGTGAGTTCGATGCGTCATGCACATGACTTGATTTCATCGACATATTCGATGCGTCCTTGCTCTTATCGGGCACCGGAGAAGCCCCCTGCCGCACGGAGCTTAAATCGATACCGGGCGCAGGAGTGGGCGCTTCCATCTGATGACCGGAATCCAGAGTTCGGTCCCTGTCATGCCAGCGTGTATCCCCTAAGGATGTTTCCGACTGTCCAAAGTCTGCTTGTGGATCCTGGAGGGCGGCTCGGTCCAGTCTGAGCGACTGCGCAGGTATTTGACGCTGGGACGAATATCTTTGCTCAGCAGTACGGTCTAAGCTCTTGTTTCCCAAAGATGAATCAACAAAATCTGAAGGATCGGTATTCTCGCGTTCATCAGCGATTCCCTGAGAAGCTCCGGGTGCGTTCTCTACCCACTTGTCGCCAGCCATCAGCATCCCGTTGAACCAACCGTCGGATTCTTGAGGTCCTGATGCACCACTTGCCGTGCGCGGTGCCAACGAAGTCGCGTGCCAGATCAACTCGCCGGAAGGTGTATCTCCCGCCACGGCTCGCAGCAATGCCTCATGCAACTCGCCTGCCGTTTGATATCGACGTGAGGGATCTTTCTCCATAGCCTTGAATACTACGTACTCAAGGCCAGGTGGAATATCTGCATCCGGCGCTATCTGCCGGAATGAAGACGGAGCTGTTTCCACATGCCGCTTAATCAGCTCGTAAATGGTAGAGCAATACCAGAACGGATCCTTGCCACAAAGCATCTCATACATGACCGCGCCAAGCGAATAGAGGTCGGAGCGAGAATCCCCTCCGCCGCCCTCGCACTGCTCCGGACTCATGTAGGGAGGACTCCCCCAGAGTTCACCGGTGTGTGTGAGCTGGCGACTGTCCTCCGTCATTTTTGCCAAACCAAAATCGACTACTTTGGCGAAATCCATGTCGTCATCCATCAAAACGACATTGCCAGGCTTGAGATCGCGGTGAACTATGCCTCTACGATGTGCGTGGTCGAGAGCACTGCAAATCTGCAGGGAAATTCGCGCGAATCGCTCTATCGTGAGTCGTCCCTCAGCCTTGATCAAATCTTCCAGCGACCGACCTCTCAAATAGTCCATCACCACATACGGTTGCTCTCCGGGTCCGACAAGTATGTCGTGCACGGTCACGATGTTGGGATGATTCAACGAAAACAGGCTGCTGATCTCTCTTTGAAATCGCTCGCGGATGATCGGTTTCGTGTCTAGTTGCATCTTCAAAGTCTTAATCGCAACCAGGCGATTGACTCGCAACTGGCGTGCTCTGTAGACGATGCTCATTCCACCGGTGCCAAGTACGGCTTCGATCTCGAACCTGCCATCAAGAATGGTGCCAACGAGAGCATCGCGAGAGGATTGATCACCACTCGACTGCCCCTCAACGTTGTTGGGGGTGTTCACTCTTTCTGTATCGGGCCCGTTCACGCCGGTGATTGCTCTCCTTGATGACGACTAAACTGAGCAAAAAGTGTAGAGCCTTTTCACCCTCTTGGCTCTAAAGGGTCAGAAACCTACCTGTGGACCTCCGCCTGGACCACCCTGCGGACCGCCGCCGCCTGGCAACCCCTGACCCTGATTCTGATTCTGCCCTTGACCGCCCGGCATTCCGTTTTGACCGTTCGGGCCTCCGTCAGGTGGGTTAATTAGTCGCTGACCGGTCGCTGTGACAGCCAGCTCGTCAAACTGCTTGATGTTACGAAATGCCTCGGCCTTCTGGCCGGTCTTAAAACTCAGGTCGATCGCTTGCTTCAGTTGTTGAAGCTTGGCTGCCTGTGGACCCTTTGCCATTCTAATCAGGTCGCTTGCTCGCTCTTCATACGACCGTTTAATAAAGTCAGCCTCAGGAGGGACATAATTGCTACCTCCAGCTCCACCGGCTCCGGATAGAGAGTTCGACAGAGGTGGTATTGCAGCAGCGGATGGCGAGAATGAATTTGAACTGGCCCAACTCGTCTTTTTCGCATTACTAACAATTTTCGCTAACCGCACCTGCTCTTCCTGGCTGGTCAGCTTATCTTCGAGGAATTGGAGTTTGTCGGAGAGCCCCTCTGTTTTCCCTGATGCAACAACAGCTTCAG
>CAYTDR010000521.1:0-6017 GCA_964436185.1 uncultured Candidatus Obscuribacterales bacterium
TGCGAACGTTTCACTAATGATCTGATCAATTCGATCCGCGATCACAAGATGAGCGACTTCCGCAAACGGTATCGTCAGATCGATGTTCTTCTCATAGACGACATACAGTTCATCGAAGGAAAAGAATCGACTCAGGAAGAGTTTTTCCACACATTCAACGCTCTGCGCGATGGCGGCAAACAGATCGTGATCTCCTCCGATCGGCCGCCACAAGGGCTCTCCAAGCTAGAAGAACGCTTGAGAAGCAGGTTCGAGTGGGGATTGATCTCGGACGTGCAGTCGCCTGACTTCGAAACAAGATTGGCAATTCTTCGTAAAAAGTGCGATCAGGACGGAATAAACATGGAGGCTCACCTCCTGGAAGAGATCGCCAACACCTTCACCAGCAACATCAGAGAGCTGGAAGGGGCGCTTATCCGTTTGAATGCGTTCGCCAGCCTCACCGGTCAATCTCTCGATAGAAGGACCATAAACAGCGTCCTTCTGCCCGCCAACAGTCGCAAAGCAAGACCGGTCCTGAGCGTGGAGACGGTCATCCAGGCAGTCGCCAGAGAGTACCGCCTGGAGCCGATTCAATTGAAGTCCGCGAAACGCTCTAAGGACCTCACGCTCCCCCGCCACATCGCCATGTTTCTCGCCTACGAAATGATCAATCTCAGCTACCCAAGGATCGGAGAAGCGTTTGGCAACCGTAAACATACTTCTGCCATATATGCTCACACCCGCATCAAAGAGCTATTGATCGACGATCGAGATGTATCCGCTGCAGTATCAAGAATAAAAGCGAACCTGGAAAACTAAGACCCTGTCAGGGATCTGTAGAAAACTTGTTTGTTGTCTGTAGCCTTGTGGTGAATAAGTTTTGACTGCCATAGCGGTTTTGTAATCAAGTGAGAATTGAACTGACAAACTTTCTACAAGCACTTTTCGACTCTGTGAGCCATTTACCCACTTTTCTACAGAAATGCCCTTCCCCTACTACTCCTATTTATGTTTATTTTTAAATCCTTAGGAGTTAATTACTAAAGAATAGTCAGGAAAGAAGACCTTCAGAGCGGTACGATTTATAGCAAGTTTTTGCCGAGGTATAGCACATGCATTTTGCCGTTCAGCGAGACACTCTTGTCAGAGCACTCAAGGATGTAACCAGCGCTCTTGCAACAAGGGTTGTTCAACCGATTCTGAGCAATGTTCTGATTGAATCGATTGATGAAACGACAGTCAAGTTTCAAGCTACAGATCTTGATCTATCCATAGAAACGAAAACACAAGCAGTCGTGTACACACAGGGCTCGATCACGCTGCCTGGCAAAAAACTGCTTGAAGTAGTGTCCAAACTTCCCAACGAACTCGTATCGTTCCAAATCAATCCGGAAGATTGTGAGACAAGAATCACGTGCAAACGAGCCAAGTTCACCATAACCGGATTGGCTGCCGGGGATTATCCTCGCATTACCGAGGTGCGTCCCGACACTAGCGTAGTCATGCCCTCGCAAATCCTGAAGAAATCAATCGCGCAGACTTCCTTTGCCGCAGCCAGCTATGACGCATCCAGCATTCTAGGCGGTGTCTACATTCTCCTCGATGGCAGCATATTCGAATGCACAGCTACGGATGGCAGTCGACTTGCTCATAGACACGAAGAGCTGCATGCGCTTTTGCCTGTAAGAAAACGAGTGGAAGAGGACAAAGAAACAGAGTCTCAATCTGCAACCGCCACGCTAGACAAGCCATTTACGCTTCGTTCTATCATCCCCGCCAAGGCTTGCGCGGAAATCATCAAGCTCCTCGATGCACAGGATTCGGTCAAAGGCTCGAGTTCGAGCAAAGAAGACGAGTCGGGCAAGGAAGATAAGTCAGGTGGCTCGTCCAGAGAAGTTCGCATCGGTATGGTGGAAGGCCAGATCACTTTCGAGACCGATACCCACTTCCTCTCCACTCGTTTGATCAGTGGTGAGTATCCTCGTTATCATGAGCTGTTCCCCAACGATTACAAGTTCCTCGCCACTTTCGACCGGGACGAGCTGGTCAAGGCAATCGATCGCGTCGCCGTTATGTCCGACGATCGCACCCACCTGGTGAAACTGCATTTTGAAGGCGACACTCTGCAAATCAGCGCCAACACTCCTGACGTCGGGCGCGCATCCGAGGAACTTCCTGTTGAGTTCGAGGGCGAACCGATGGATGTGGCAGTGAACGTAAAATACATCCTGGATGTGTTGCAAAGATTGACGGTTACGTCCATCCGCCTGGAGATGACAGGCTCACTGAAGCCGTTGATTCTGAAAGGGGTTGGCGACGATCAGTACAAATACCTACTCATGCCCGTGCAGGCCAGATGACAATAGAGGCTTTGTTGCTCACCCGTTTTGCCGGATGTGACAAATGTTGCCTTGTGAGATAGAGACTGCTATATAGATGTGGGTATATCAGGGTATATGAAGGATCTCTTTTGCCACACAACGATCAATTGGAGCGTTGGGCTCTACCGAGCCAAATTATGACGGAGTCGTCATTGAAACCTATTGGCAGCGTTAACTCTCCCGATCCAGGGGAAGAGTGGTCCGGGCTTATCCGAAATGTCGAGATGCACATCGACAAGCAAGACTATGAGGAGGCGGAGCGTCTGGCTCTGCGCGCTCTCGAGTTTGCTGAGACATTCGCGGTAAACGACCGCCGCTTAGGAGTGACGTTGGAGTTACTCTCTCAGCTCTACTTTTTTGCCGGGCAGTTCCAGTACGGAGCGCCTGTGATCATGCGTCTTTTGCAGATGTATCGAAGGCTGCTCGGGCATAATCATGTAGATACCGCCACGATTACCTACAATGCGGCGGTTCTCTATCACTCCTGGAGAAAGTTCGAAGAGGCTGGGGTCTTTTACCAGCAAGCGATGTATATCAAGGCCTGCAAATTAGGCAGCGACCATCCGGAAGTCGAGTCCATTCGCAAGGATTATGCTGTTTACCTGCGTGAGGCCAGCCGAATCAAAGGTCGTGTGACTAGAAATCTACGCGCCATCAAGGCGCCTCCGTCCGAATCCAGCAGAGATAAGATGCGACGATCCGGACAGTGGACCGCTGTTGCCAGTGAGATTACGGAGCAGCTTCAGTCCGATAGTTGATTTATTGCTCGAGAAGAGCTGGCGAAGTTTTCAATGAGTGTGTAGCTCGAAAGGATTGCTCGATGCGAATTGCGATAATCGGCGCAGGACATAACGGTCTGGTATGCGCTGCCTACATTGCCCGTAACGGCCATGACGTGGTTGTGTACGAACGCAATGAACGAGTAGGCGGGCTCTGTGTCACGGAAGAGTTGTTCCCTGGATTCAAGGTTTCGACGCTTGCCACTCATTTCGGCATGCTGCGCAAAGAGATAATGGACGATCTGACCTTGCAAGCGTTCGGTCTCAAAGCCTACGTCAATGACCCGGCAATGGTTATGTTGTTTTCCGGCTCGGACGGTTGTCACATGGTGCGCTCTCGTTCCGGGCTTGCTACGTTTCAATTCGATGTATCAGCGAAGGACAAGAACAGTTGGTCCAAGTTCTGGGCGGAGATCGCTCAGGCAGGGTCCATACTCAGTCCCTTCTTGCTGCGCACTGGTGTTACTCAATACGAGCTGGGCGAGGAAATGCGCTCAGCGGGTCTTAAGGAGTTTGCAGACAAGCTTTTTGACGGATGCCTGACTGATTATGTGGAAGAGCGTTTCGAGAGCCCCTATCTCAAAGCAGCCATTTGCTCGTCGGTCTTTGAAGTGCCGACAAAGAAAGGGACCCTGTTCGACTGTGTCTATTACTCCACTAGCCAGGCTTGTGGCATCAATGGAGCGACAGGACTGGTCAGAGGTGGAATGGGCACTGTCACTCACTCTCTCCGGCTCGTATGCCAATCTCATGGTGTAGAGATTCGAACCGGCTCGGCAGTGAAGAAGGTGCTCATTGAAGGAACCCGCGCTTATGGCGTCGAATTAGGTGATGGAACGGAGGAGCGTTTCGACGCTGTAATCGCCAACGCCGATCCGAGAACGACTTTTACCAGATTGGTGGATGAGAAATACTTGCCGGAACCCTTGAAAAAGAGCCTGAAAGCGCCGTTTTCTCCTGTTTCGTCTGGCAAGGTGCACTTTGCTCTTTCCTCCCTTCCTCAGTTTGCAATCCTCGATGGCATACAGAATTCATACTCTTCGGACATCGCCATCAATCCTGATTTGGAGCGAATGATCAAATCCGCCGATCAGCTTTCCCGCGGCGAAATGCCTGACGATCTGGTACTCTCAGTCAATTTCCCTTCTGTTACGGATGAGACGATTGCGCCAAGAGGGAAACATCTGATGAGCGTCGATGTACACCATGTGCCTACGAGCTGCGGCAATGAGCCGTGGAACGACAGCAACTCGCAGGTGTTACTGTCGAAAGTAATGAGCACGCTGGAAGGCTTTGCACCCAATCTAGCCAGGCATATCGAGGGCACGGTCGTGCTCACGCCAGGTCACATTCAGGACCGCTTCGGAGTTGCCACTGCTCACTGCGATCACTTGCCCATGACAAGCGACTATCTGGTGGAAAAACGAAGACTGCCTTTCTGCGGGCAACATACGACGCCGATCGAAAAGCTTTATCTGTGCGGTGCCGGCACCTTCCCTGGTGGCGGAGTGAGTGGAGCCCCGGGCTACAATTGTGCCCGCCTGTTCGGCAGTATTGGCAAACCATCAAAATAGCCTTGAGCTTCCTTGTAGATCTGTCGGTGACGGTGGTAAGCTAAGCTAAGCTAGGGCTTGTCGCAATATACTTGTTGGCAAGAAGAGGTCGACCTGCGCGTCGCAAGCATACAGGGATAGACAATGGTCAGAGCTCGTAAAACAACACGAGACGTCATTTCCAGCATCATCTCGGATCTCCCGAAGGGCGTTCATTTAAGCGCTCAAGAATTGAAGGAGAAGATGGAGGCTGATGGTCGAACCGTGAGCCTGTCGACTGTTTACCGCGCCCTGGAACGGTTGAACGAAGAAGGCGAAGTGCGCTCGATCATGAGCATTCGTGGTCAGCTCTGGGAGGTCTCCGACCAGGAAGAGCAACACGATCATCTTATTTGCACTAGATGCGGTATCACGATAGAGTTCCGCGACACTCTCGTGAGCGGCTTCGGAAAAACCTTGGCAGAGCGAAAAGGTTATGAATACCTGGAAAGCAGATTCGATATCTTCGGCTTCTGCTCTTCATGCAAGGACAAAACAGATCAACTCACCCTCACAGCTCTGCAAGAAATTCTGGAAGAGGCGCAGGAGCTGGTAGGCGACGTGAGAATGGTTTTGGAACGAGCTCAAGAAGAACTCTCCAAAGGTCAATCATCGACACGAGAGCGCCTGGCAGCAGCAAAAGGTTTGTTGATCAAGACAATCGGCAAATGCGACGAAGGTCTCGATCTGGTGTAGAGAGAAGTCTTCGAGCAGGCGTGCTCTTGCTCTGGGTTCGGAATTCTATAGCGCGTTCTGTATTGTGCAAAAAGTGCGAAAGGTCATTGAGTGCCTCCAGAATATTTGCTTAGGTCTAAGCATGGAAGAAGCAATAATTTATGGTCGGTTGGAATATTTTGCACCAGATCTGGTGACACTGTTTGTTTACAAGCTTTTCAGACGCGAGCTTTGTAATTCAGTGGGTACGGTACGCTTGATAGGAATCAATGAATTGGAAGGATTCGAAATCGACATACCGGATGCAAGATTGTTTTTTGAGAAAACCGGCGGTCTTGAATAGGGCAGAATGCCCCATGCTGTCATTGGCCAGCTTGGATAGGCAGGTATGACGCAAAACCTGAGGAGATAGAACGATACCCGCTTTCAGACCAAGTTTCCTGACCAGAAAGATCATTCCTCCCTTCGATATACGCTCTCCATTTTTGTTTAGGAATAGAGCATTGGTTTTGGGAGACTCGGAACTCCGCTCTAAAATCCACTCTACAATCAGGCTTGCAGTTTTATTGTCAAGCGCGATGATTCTTTGGCTCCTATTGGATTTGATC
>CAYTDR010000522.1:0-4042 GCA_964436185.1 uncultured Candidatus Obscuribacterales bacterium
AACAGCCCTTCATCAGCAAGCTTTTTCGCTTCATCAAACTTGTCGGATTGCATGCGGATAATCGCAGCATCCAACATGAGCAACGATATGTCAGCTTTGATCTTCGAATCCGTCGAGCTTATGTCACCTTGTTTGCGCTTGTTCAGCTCCAGCGCCCTGTCAATCAATATTGTTGCTCTTGGAAGATCACCAGCAGCTCTGTAAAGCATCGCAAACCTTCTGAGGTTTTCTTGTGCTAAATGATCATTGAGCGAATTGGGCGCTGCAGACAATTCCCGTCTAGATTTGTAGTGACTCGGTGTCGAAGCAAGAAGCGCCCGAGTATCGACAGATTGCCAGAGTGAAGTTTTCTTCGCTCGATGTGCGTTCAACGCCAGTTCGACATCAATAAAACCTGCAGCCAATGGTGTTCTTTCCTTGCCCAGTGCCATTGGCCTGAGCAAATTGAGTAACTGGTTTGACTCGTCAAAATAGGCTTGATCGGCCATTGCTCGCGCCAGACCTAGAAGTGCACAGAACATGTTAAGTGGCGGACGATAGTGGCTATATATTGGCTCTTGATCGGCGCACAACTTTTTTAACTTCTCGATCGAATCTGACGCCTTCTTTCTATCTCGTTTGTCTATCGCACTATATGCGGTTCTAAGCAGAGCAAACTTTTCGACATCCGCGTCGGTCATGGAAGCTCCGGCGCGTATAGATCGAACTCCACTCTGGAGCTTCTCATATGTCGAATATCTGCCCGACTTATCTTGTTGGATTTGTGAATGCCAATTGTTGTAAAGTAGTTCTCCTTCTCTTGGATGGCCGGACCCTTTTAGATGATTCAGGAGTTTGTCCTGAAAGTCATATTCGAAACCAGGGGTATTAGTCAATTTCGGCGTTGGTGCGTTGAGGAGAAGTTGAAGGTATCGGTCCGCTTCCCGCACATCGCCTATGGTATCTAATACAATAATTGCGCTAGCGCGTGACCAGTAAGTAGCATGTGCTTTTGGGTCTGGTATCTCTGCTAGCCGCGCTGCTTCCAGATTTTTATAGGCTCGCACAAGCAGATCGAAGTTCTGTGACTCGAAATCACTCGAGCGTGCGCGAAACAGGTCTGATACGGAAGCTGACTCGAGGGCCGAGATACTGTTCTTGATGTTGGTATCATTAAATGGTTTTGCCCCGAAATCCTGTAACGGAACGCGCGGAACATCAACCGAATCCTCGTTTCCCTGGTCATTGATGAATGTAATTTTCACCGTCGAGCCCGGTGGTCCGTTTAGCAGCTTGTTAAGCTCGCGCTCTGATTTTCCTTCAACGGAAACGTTATCTATCTTCAGCAGTTTGCCGCTAAAGTATCTGCGATCACGTCCGAGATGACTGCGGACTGTGACTCTCGAGTCTTGGTCTATAGAAATACTGACCGAAGCACGCCCCTCCTGCTCCGTATTCGCTAAGCCGGACTGAGATACAGTGCGATTTTCATCTATCGCCACCGCATCAGCAGGATAAACGACGTGGCATAGGAGCGAAAAAATTGAAACATTGGCTAAGAACGAATGAAGATCTCTACTCATGCCGCCATCCTGTAAACAGGTAACCTCGGTTTCCGGGTTCCATTCAATAGCAACTGGTTCTTAGTTTTTCGAAGGATTGCCGAAGGAACTGTATCGCATATTTCCTAATCATACACGATAAGGTAATTGCTATTTCTTCCTGCGGAACGATGCTGTGTCAGCCTCACAGGCGTGTGTTTTGCAGAGTCACGTGGTTTGGTACCATGCTGCGTCGAGCGCTAATACTCACTTGAAACGAGCTGGGATATTATTGTCGTCGAGTTGCGTTTGCAACTTGTATGGACCGTTCATCTATGGGTATGATGCTAGTTATCGATACTGATGTGGACGTGAATGCGAATGTCGACACTTCTGCGATTGGCGGCGGCACTGCTTGCGATAATTGTACTTGCTGATCAAAGCGCGAATGCATTGGACGCCGACGATGCCGCTAGTCGGATGAAGAAGCAGGCGAGTGCGTCTGCTAGCAAGAAAAGAGCAACTGATTCCGATAAGCTTTTCGTTCAGTCTCGCAAACATTCAAAATCAATTTTTCCACCCAAGAGATTCGAGAGTTCCAGAGCACGTAGCCACGAGAAAGCTAATACCTATGAATCAGATCTCCTTCTGGTTAAGGAGCTGATTGACTCGAGCAAATATGAACAGCTTCGGCTACCAATCGATAAACTAGTTTCCAGCTTCAATGGAATGGTCGGACTTCAACGCTTGGATAATAGTCTTAAGCTTTTACGGTTCGCTGAGATTCTAGTGAAAGTTCGTCGCGTGGATGAGGCTCGTCAGCTATATTCTGCTGTATTCTGCACTATTGCCGGTGCTCCAAGCGTAACGTCCGAGCTGGAGACTGAGGTAGTGGCGGTCGGGAAGTTTCTGCTCCAGGTTGACGAGCCTGAGAAGGCGCTTGAAGTACTTAATTTTGCTTCTTCTTTCTTTGAAAAGACGGATAAAAAGCCGGGGGCGGGTGAGTTCCGTCGACTCGTCGTGCTTGCAGAGAGGCAGCAACAGGCTCCTCGTCCCCATCGACAGTCACGCCAAACCTCGGCTTCGGGGTCAGAGAATCAACCCTTCCGCTCAGAGTTTGTTGCGTTAGGATCAAAAAGCGTTTCCCTCGAAGGAAACACTAGACTTGGTTCCGTGAGTTCATCTGCGGAGAGAGTGTCTCGGATTGGAGACCCTGATGGCGGCTTGGCTGGCTCCTTTGGAACATTGTATTGTAGAGGATTCGTCTCAGGGAACTCAGACTTTTCCATTTCCGGCACTCGTCCCTGGGGACCCGATGTTCCTGTGAGAAGCCAACTTTCTAATCGTTCTCCAGTGTCGGACACTCCTGAGACGCCACCATATCCGCTACCGAACGCGCTCTCTGCGCCACCTGATGCCAAAGATATACGAAACGATAATGAATCTTCCTTAGTGACCGGTGACTACATCGTCTCCAATATACAATTGAGAGATGTGCGAAAACGAGGGACTGGCGTTTTACGGTTGTTCATTGAGGACGCCAAGAAAACTGAAGGACCTGCATTTTGGGCGGTCAATAACAGTTCTATCAATTCTTATCGGTTCGATTCAAGGTCAGTTCCTGGGGAGTTCCAGATCTGGTATCAGGGAGATGGTGATATCAAGCTTGATCATAACTGTGAGTTTTGTGGAATTATTTATGCTCCGAATGCTCGTGTCGAGCTAGGACCCAATAATGTGCACTTTTACGGAGCTATCGTAGCGCGCGATATCTATGCAGATGGAAATGTTTCACTGTTGTTCGATCGTGATCTTCTAAAGATTCGTAATTGGAAAGACAAGTCTGCTTTTGAAAGCACCACAAATAGTATCGTATCTTCGAGTAGCGCCTCATCCTCGAGAACTGGAATGATTGGTTCTCCGCCGCCTACGACCGCTGAAGACCGGATAAAAGCCATAAGGCAACAGATGGGACTTGGAGCGGGGCGGCACTCTGGGCGAATGGATCAAGGCAGCCGTCTCAAGTACCAAGATAGTTTCGAGGAGAGAACCAAAGCACGATTCGAAGTCATGAAAAGTGCTTACGAACAAGCGAAGGCGAAGGATCCCCATGGCGATGTCACAATAAAAACCCTTTCGCGACTAGCGAAATACCATTTGTCGCACAAGGACTACCAGGAAGCAAAGAAAGCTTATCTGGAATTGTCGAAGTTACTGTTCACCGAATCTGGTGCCGCCACTTCCCGCGAAAAAATCCAATGTCTTTTGGATCTTGCCAGAGTGTATATCGAGACTGGCTCTAAGAACCAGGCAAGGGATGAGATTAGCAAAGCAAGAGAGCTTGATTCAGACCTTCGAACAGAGCAGCCATCTTATAGTCGCCTTCACAAGTATATTGTTCTCGAAATCGAGTCAGGACAGAAAAATGAAGCTGCAAAGCATTTGGATCTGGCTGATCAGGCGGTGATGAGCGAGATGCAGAAAGAACCGAACAAACGCTATCAGACTCACCTGTTGAAAAA
>CAYTDR010000522.1:4052-6013 GCA_964436185.1 uncultured Candidatus Obscuribacterales bacterium
GAGACCTGGGCCGTGGTGATAAGGCGGACGCTCTTGAGTCTAAGATAGCCGAACTAGAGAAGCAGAAATAGAATCGGCGCCTGCCGACGTGATGGTCGCAGATACCATGCAAATTCCAAATCCATCGCGCGAAACTAGTCGTTCAAATACCAATCGGAAATTTTGTATCCCCACCCTTTGGAGTTCTCGATCACCGAAGGTCGAGATGGATCATCCAGCTTGGTTCTGATTCTGTTGATGCAGACCCTGAGCGCCTGCTGACCTACATCTATGGACGACTCCCAAACATGATCGATTAATTTATCGGCCGTAAAATAAGCTTGCGGGTGACGCAAAAGAAATTCGAATAGCTTAAACTCCCTTGGTACTAGCTGTATTTCCTTATCCGAAATAGTCACACGGCACAGTGCCGTGTCCAATTTGATTTTGCCGATCGTTTGGTTGGACTCGAACAATCCCGCGGAACGTCGTAACAAGGCGCGTACTCTGGCGGCCAATTCACGAACTTCAAATGGCTTGCTCAAATAGTCATCTGCACCGGAATCGAGCCCCTCTTCCTTCTCATCGATGGAACTCTTTTCTGTCAGCATCAAAATTGGGGTCTTCCCACCGGATTGCCGATAATGTTTGCAGATCGAAGGACCGGACAGGCCAGGCAGCTGCCAATCGACGATTGCCAGGTCGAAACCTCTTTGCTGCAGAAAGAGCAGTCCGTCTGTCCCATCATGGCAAACCTCACTTTGATGGCCATTGTTTTCCAGCCAGTCGGATAGTGAGTCTGCAAGGACTAAATCATCTTCGATTACAAGAATTTTCGCCAAGTGCTTGCGCCTCACCGAATCGCGGACTAACCAATAATTTCCCACGAATCGCGCGATGGTAAACATTGAGAGGCAGGCAGGTACCTTCGTTCTGTCTCTGAATAGCGCCAAAGAAGCGAGGAAAGGTCGCCATACTCCTACAAAGCCTGGAATTGAGTTTGCCGGGCTCGATAAAAGAAAGCGTGCCAGCGGGTAAAACAATAGTGCATGAGGAGCGGTGGCAGGGAAACAGGTGCGCGTTAGACATCAGGGAGCAATCTTGATTGGGATACCGCTTGTCTGTCAGGTTGTATTCGCGTTTATTCTTGTTGGAAATATTGGACTCTTGGAAGAGGCTGGTCAGCGCGAAGCCAATGCCAAAGCAGTCATCTCCGCATGTCAGGACATGAAAGCCGTGATGTCTAGGCTTGTGTTGGAGGTCCTGGCTAGAGAGTTCCTGTCTGCAGCAGAAGGAAATTCGATCAAGACCTCGGTGATTTCTGTAATAGATCTCAAGTTCAAGGCCATCGAGAAGCTGCTGAAGGATGATCCGGAGGCACAAAAAATTGCTAAACAATACAAGGAAGATCTGGTCTACCTGAGCGGGGCCGTTGCCGACGGTGGAGAAGTTAAATCGACCGATCCCAACTTGGACGGACAGCTCACTCTGGCTCGTTATCTGAACAACGGCGAGCAGATTGAAGAGATTATCATTTATTCGCAACGTTGTCTCAGGGACGACCGCGCACTCATGAAGCGGTTTGTCCCGATCCTTGAAGAATGGCGTCCTAAGGCATTGCACGAACGGCAGAGTCTACGAACCAAGATTTTCGTCGCAATCTTCATTGAGGTCATTCTCTCCCTGTCAATTGCATTTTGGATCGGAAGACGATTTGTGAATCGTCTTCACCTGCTGATGTCTAACATCGACAAGTTTTCCCAGGGTGCCACCAATCTGGAGAAGTTGAGCGGTGATGACGAGTTGTCTGAGCTTGATGAAAAATTTCGGGACATGGCTATAGCCAGAAACGAAGCGGAGGAGTTCAAACGTTCGTTGATGGCGATGGTGGCACACGATCTGCGTTCGCCCCTCGCCTCATCGAATCTGCTCGGTCTCGTTGGCGTCGTGGCGCTGCTGCAGGCTGGCTTGGGGATCATGAC
>CAYTDR010000523.1:0-5983 GCA_964436185.1 uncultured Candidatus Obscuribacterales bacterium
CTCTACCGGAGACCAAAAACTGATCAAAACAGTTGTGAGCATCAAGAAAAACACGCATAGAGGAAGTGCTCGACGGCATTTTCGAAAGGCAGTCGCGATCACGAAAACCGCTGTACAATTACAGTTGAGAGATGCGACATCCTTGTTTTCAGAGGACATATTGAAATTCCCAGATGGCGGACAAACTGCCTGTCCTCACAATTAATCCTTTTCCAGCATTAAATCTGTTGCTTCCAAAATCATTCTACAGCGATGGCTCTCAACAATTAAAGCTTCGAGCGCGGCTAAAGAGGATATTGCCGTGATATATTCGCAGTAAGGAGTACGCATAGCTATCAGGCCCCTCAATATACCGTGATCTTAGAAGAATTCTCACAATATCTCCATGCAGCAGATCCGTCCGCGGATTCCACGCAAGTTCTTGCTCGATGGTTATGGGAAAAGTTGAGTGCTTCGCCGATAACTGTCGTGGACAAGGTACTTCACTGCGAGATCTTTATCTGTCGGGCTAGCGCTGAAGTGACAGAGGATCAAGATTTACTATTGCTTTCCATTCCAAACCTCGAAATTGAAGAGAACGAAGCCAAGCCGGAAGAAATTGACTCGTTTGTATTCTGCGGTAGCTCCAGGTCCGGTCAACGCCTCTTGAACAGCCTGAGACTGTACGCTCACAGTTACGAGCATCAAAAGTTGGCTCGCTGGCTGCACGAAGTGAAGGCAAGCGACTTCCAAAACCAAGACAGCTCAAGAACCGACGCTCAATAGTTCGAATATCGTCCAATATACTGGTGGCATCATCATTACTACAACCGATGAAGATGGGTGCGTGCAAATTTATCGACCATCAACCGTTGACACAACTTGTCATCGACGAGTCTCCGAAAACCAGTCGCCATTACCGTTCCTTCCAATAAGAAGTCATGTAAAACGGGCAATGAATCGTTTCAAACCCCGCCATTTGCCGTGTTTCTGCGTTAACTTGGAAGTATCAGATATTAATGCTGATGTGTCAGTGTTGCATTTGGTGAAAATTGTTGCGTACGCCTAAATCGCTCATATATTCATAGAAGACATTCTTTTAACCTTCAATAAACAGATTAAAGTTTGTCAAACTATTCCCATCCAGTTATAAAGCGATATAATGGGGACACTTGAGGACCCAGCGAGGCTCAAGAAAGCTGTAGTCGATTTTTTCGTGTTCACGCCGCGTGCGCTTTTTGCGGGAATTTTTTCCCGGAAGGCGAATCCCCAGGGATGGTTTGGCGAACAGCCGACAAGCTTTTCGACATTTGTTTTCGCGGTAGCGAACCTCGAATCTCAAATCGAAATCGACTGCAATATCTCCATGATCTTTTGTTCGCAAGCATTCGAGCAGTACTCGCGTGCTGAAGCAATTGAAAAAAGTGAACTGCACAGTGATTTCTCAAAACCTACTCGAAGAACTGCTTGAAAAAGTAGTAAAACCTGGACAGTATCTCGGAAATGAATGGGGCGCTCGACGCAAGCCTTTTGCTAGCGCGCAAGTGAGACTAGCTCTCGCCTTCCCTGACATCTACGAATTGGGCATGTCCAATTTTGGCCTGAAGATTCTCTACAAGCTGGTCAATGAGACCGATGGGTTGATGGCAGACAGGAGCTATGCGCCTGGTTCTGACATGGAAGCCTTGCTTCGCGAACGTCAAATTCCCTTATGGTGCTGGGAATCAAGACAGCCGATTCGTGATTTCGAGCTGGTCGGATTTTCCCTCCAATACGAACTTACATATACGAACGTTCTCAACATGCTCGAGCTCGCGGGCATCGCAGTCGACGCCAGAGACCGCCGTCCGGTCTTTCCCCTTATATTCGGTGGCGGACCGTCATCAGTGAATCCCGAGCCGATGGCTCGCTTTATGGATTTCTTCATGATTGGAGACGGCGAGCTGACCGTCCCACATGCGATGCAAATTATCGCGCGCTTCAAGACTATCGTGGAACCTCTAAACCTGGAGGATGATAGCGAGGAAAAACGCGTTCTGGCTGCTCTTCTCCGGCGCCGACTATTGTTGCGTCTGGCAAGAGAAGTTCCGGGAGTGTATGCGCCCGCGCTCTACAAACTGAGAGAAGGCGTTGGTCATGCCACTCCGTTGACTCCTGCAGAGCTGGATGACTATCTAAATGAAGCTGGACAGCTCTCGGAGCTGGTTCCGGCTTCTCTGCTAGAGCAGCTCGAATCCGAGTTCCCCGGTCTCGGACCGGAGGATGAAAGCACAACCGGTGTCCCGAAGCGGGTCTTTCGTCAGGTTGCACCATTGTCCGATGACAATGCACCGAGCGGCGGTCTCGTCTCATATCTTTCACTCGTGCACGATCGAGAAGTACTCGAAGTACGAAGAGGTTGCGACAGAGGATGTCGTTTCTGCCAGCCCGGATATACATTCTTGCCCGTGCGAGAACGATCTGCCGATGACATTCTCAGACTATCCAAAGAAGGTCTTTCCAAGAGCGGACACGAAGAGTACTCGCTTCTCTCGCTCTGCGTCAGCGATTACACAAGTCTCACAGAGACCGTGCGGTCACTGAATCGAGAACACAGCTCACGACGAACGTCGCTGTCTTTCCCTAGCCAACGTGCAGACAGGATGAATCTGGACGTGGCAGAAGAGTTGAAAGTGGTGCGGAAATCCGGCATCACGTTGGCTCCGGAAGCCGGTACGGAACGCTTGAGAGCGGTGATCAACAAAGGACTCAACCACCAACAGATCATCTCCGCTATCGAGGCGGCCTACCAATCAGGCTGGAACTCGGTCAAACTTTATTTCATGTGCTGCCTGCCCACTGAGCGTGACGAAGACCTGGCTGGAATCATCGAGATCCTTAAAGAAGCAACGATGAAATGCAGAGCCATTCGCTCCGCGGATCCGACCAATCACAACCGCGCAATCGAGTTTACCTGCACAATATCCAACTTCGTTCCCAAGCCTTTCACACCGTTCCAGTGGTTCGGCCAGGTCGATCGGATGGAGACGAAGAGAAAGCACAGAGTTCTTCGAGACGAGCTTGAGAAGAGCGGTTTGCAGAATGTCACCCTCAACACCACTGACGCCGAGATTAGCTTGCTGGAATCTGTGATATCACGAGGCGGACGTGAGATGGGAGACTTCATTCACGCAGCCTGGAAGAAAGGCGCAATTTTCGATGCCTGGGATGACAGATTCCAATCGCCAATCTGGCACAAAGTAGCAGAAGAATTCGGAACCACTCTGGAAGCGCTTTCATGCGTGGACAGAGAAGTCGGCTCCGCTCAACCGTGGGACCTGATCCATATCGGTCTTCATGGGTGGTGGCTCGTCAAAGAATGGGAAAAGGCTGTCTCTGTAGAGCAAACTCCCAACTGCACCGAAAACGTTTGTCACGCCTGCGGAGTCTGCACCGAGCTCGATACCAATCACGAGCTTGCTCAACCCAGCCCTGTCGTGATGAAGAAAAATCCATTCGTGAAGGAACTGGCTGCGCATGGAGATGAAGACTCTCATCCGTCGCTATTCTTCCAGAAGCCACAAGAAACACCAACCGGCGAATCAAAGTCGCGAGTGCGATTCCAATTCACCAAACTCGGTGACTTGCGTTTCATCTCCCACCTCGATTTACAGAACCTGTTTATCCGGGCGGCACGAAGAGCCGGTCTTGCAATGGCCTACTCTCAAGGATTCAATCCCTCGCCCAAACTTTCGCTGGCGATCTCACTGCCGATCTTCTTCGAGAGCCAAGCAGAAGTGGCTGAACTAGAACTGGCTGAGCCGTTCCCTCCCGACTTCCAATCGAGAATGAATCTCCAGTTGCCTGCCGAAGTACAGATTACCGAAATTGTGGAGCTCCACCACAAGCCCCGCACATCCATCACGGCCGCGCTCAACCGAGCAACTTATCGCGCAGTTCTCATACGACGGGAAAGTGCCGCAGCAGACTCAATATCCTCAACTACAGAGCACGTAAAAGAGCGAATCCAGGCTCTACTGGCAGAGCCTAGTCTCCTTGTCACCGTGCCCGAAAAGAAAAGCAAGAAGAAAAAAGGCAAACGATACGGAAAAAGAAGCAACGAGCCTCGTCAACGTGATATCAAACCCGGTATCAGGAGACTGGAGCTGGTCGAAGATCAACCAGCGACATTGGAGCTCGAATTGGATTGTGGTTCGGAGGCATCTGCAGGCGCTGATGCGGAAAGCGGGACGCGCTTGCATGTGAAACCGTCGGAGGTATTAGATCTTATCGATAAGGATTTACACTGGAGGGTGACAAGGCTGCAATTGTTGGCGGCCGGCAGGACCCCTCTTCTTAATTACGATCAGGCGGATCGGGAAGCTTCCGAGAGCAAGCAGGCTTTTGAGCTGCCCTGTTGAGCGCCGATCAAAGGTATTCAAGTTTTAAATCAGTCAACCCACCTAGAGGAATGTTATGAGAAAGTCACTACTTATTTCGGAGCAAGACAATATCGCTGCGCTGCTCGAAAACGACCGCGTATGCGAGTTCTTCGTTAATCGCGGAGAGCTCTTGCTGGGCGACATTTATACCTGCTCGGTAGAAAACATCCTTCCTGGGATCGACGCAGCATTTGTGAATCTCGGCAAAGACAAAATGGGATTCCTGCATGCCAATGACGTACCTGGTCAGGGGCCGCTCAAAGAGCGGTTAGTCCCCAAACAAAAGCTTCTCGTCCAGATCACCAAAGAACCTACCGGACACAAAGGTCCGCGAGTATCGACAGCGATCAGTTTGCCTGGTCGATTCCTAGTGCTGGTGCCGGAAGAAAGAGGAATCTCAATCTCAAGACGAATCAGTGAATCAAGAGAGCGAGCCCGATTGAAAGCGGTTGTCAACCTAATGAAGCCCCCGGGCGTCGGTCTAATCATAAGGACTGAAGCCAAAGGCCAGGGTGAAGACGAGCTCTTCGAAGATTTCCAGCAGTTGTGGGATACATGGCAGACAATCGTCTCCGAAGCAGAAGCATCGATTGGACCGCTGCTAATCTATCGCGATCAAGATCTTCTCTATCGCGTAATTAGAGACGCGTACTCGCACGAAGTTTCGGAGATCATCGTGGATAGCCCGGATGGACAGAGACGTGCACAAGACTATTTGAAAGGTTGGGCGAGCAAGAGCACCAAGGTTCTTTTCCATACAGGAGAAGATTCGCTTCTGGTGTCGAAAGGCATGGACAAGGAGATCGAATCTGCGCTCTCCGAGCGTGCTGAACTACCCAGCGGTGGTCACCTCAACATTGAACCCACGGAAGCTCTCACAGTTATCGACGTCAACTCCGGACGCTTCACGAGCTCCCGCACCCAAGCTGAGACAGTTCGACGGACCAACCTGGAAGCTGCGCAAGAGATTCCGCGTCAGCTTCGCCTGCGAAACATCGGCGGCATGGTAATCGTAGATTTCATCGATATGGAAAGCCGCAAAGACCAACAGCAAGTATTGGAAGTTTTCCAACGCTCGCTCGAAGATGACCGCGCCAAACCACAAGTCGGTCAACTGTCAGACCTCGGTCTGGTGGAACTGACTCGCCGTCGCCAGGGCCAGAGCTTGCGAGAGCTCTTTACCCAGGAGTGCAACCATTGCACCGGTCAGGGCGTCATGCCCACCCTGGAATTGAGCAACTTCGACGGTCCTCGCGCTATTGATCTGAAGAACGAAGACGAACCAGTAAGGGGAGCATCATCCTGGGGAAAGTCGGGAGCGGGGCTGAGATCGGCTTCGGTGTCACAAGGGCGCGTCGTCTCAACCCCGATCACTGAAGAAGCGGTCGAGGAAGAAGTGCCGGAAGAGATCCTGGCGCAAGTTCCGGAAGAGCTGCTCGATGACAGGGAATGGAGAATAACTAAAGCCAGAAATGCGGGCCTCGACGACGAGGACGAAAACGGGGATGAAGATGCCATTGAGCATCGCGGCGAAACCGTTGCAGCCAAGACAAGGCTATACGATGACAGTGCGGAAACCGACG
>CAYTDR010000524.1:0-5980 GCA_964436185.1 uncultured Candidatus Obscuribacterales bacterium
TAGACCGAACTTGGAGGTCTCAGGTTTAACTTCTTCCTGGGTCAGTGTTGGTGGAATATAAACTGGTTTCGGCGGCGGTGGCGGCTTATCCGGATTGAAAACGCTCTTTTCGATAAGTGCCTTCACACGACCCTCTACAATCGAAGGTTGGCTGCCACTCTTCTTCACGATTGCTTCGTACGGCTTTATTTCGTCATCTCGATGCGCCTTCTTCAGACAATCGATAAACTCTTTTGCCAACTTTGGCTTCAAAGCTGGTTTTTTCTCAAGAAGATCTTCCAGCGCAAGCAATGCATGGTCCCATTGTTCAGCCTTTATGCTTGCGAGGTAAAGACCCAAGTAGAAGTCTTCTTGAGTGGGATCGAGGCCTACCAGTGATCGATAAAGGCTCGCAGCGGCAGTGTATTTTTCCTCTTTCATGGCCCGGGCAGCAGAATCGGCTCGTACTGCGATATTGACACTTCCCCACTCCTTGGCTCGATCGTATTTGTTGGGGTGATCTCCTTGCAGGGGATCTTCTTCGGTTGTTGTTTGCGGGACGGCCGAGGTTTCGGTAGCGCTGGCAGCACCGGCAGCGCTGGCTTGTATGTCTGTGTTTTCCGCTTTGTCTGCAGCTCCCGGTGTGGCCTCTCCACCGCTGTCCGCTGGCGGTGTTATTGATGTCTCTGCGGCGCTATCCGCCGGCGGTGCATCTACTGCAGCCAGATAAACACGATTTTGGACGGTCGGTTTATTAGCATCAGGACTGCCTGCTTTCGTAGAGGTGGTGTTATTTGCCGCTCTAGAGCTCATTGCGCTGGACAATAGAAACGCTGAAGAGACAGAGATCACCAGTGATAATTTGCCAACCCTATTCATCGTCCCTCCCAGGTGCACTTTAACCGCCATGATATAAGTTCCACAAAACTGATGCAAATCACTCGCCTGTTCAACTGCCAAAATTCAAGCTTCAGGACCTTTCAATCGCCACAGATGATGGAAACGCAACAGCAAACCCCTGAACGCAGCCAAACGTCATCGATTCGGTGTTTCTTTTGGACGCCACTGCAATTGAACAAAGCATAATATCTCAATGATACTAATATTGCGTAATCTTACGCTTGAATGAAGCTTAGACGCGGTCTATACTGCGGATGTTCCGATGGTACTGCAGGTATCGAGTCAGATTCGGGCATTCAATTTTGGTCGTTGCGACCAAGCGTGAGGAACGGATGAAATCAGATCGAGTCGAGCAATCCAACAAGGAATATGGCAGCGTATACCTGTTGGTAGCCGCGTCTCTTTTTGTAGTCCTCACCGTTGTCCAGGGCGGTGTGGTGAGCAGCGTCTCACAAATGGCTGACGAATTCATCAGCAGGATGGACACGATCAGTATTGCCGCCGGGCGAGATCGCGGATTGTAATCGCGTCAGTATTGGATTTCAAACTTCATTATCAGTCGTTATGGCGTGTTGCTATGAATGATAGGTGACGATTTGAAATGTAGAAACCGACTGCTAGCGAAACTGGTTCAATATGACCGCTGCTTCTTGTTTATAGGCTGATCGGCTGCCATTAGCAGCAAGTCGATTGAGCACTTCTCTCATCTTCGTCAGGTCTATCGTTTGAGGAGGCGACATCCTCGCTATAGCAGTCGCTGCTGCCCATTGAACCTTCTCATTGCTGTCGTTGAGCGCCAGTTGGAGGAGTGTTAAGCGAGGATCGTCTGTCTGAATGGTAGTGCCCTTAGTGGCAGTGAAAATGGCTTCGACCAACGCATCCGAATTGGTGCTGTCCTTCTTTAGGGCCGATTCGAGGTTTTTGGCTCGAGTTGCCAGAGTCGCTACTTGATCGGGTACAGTATCTTCCCAGACGAGAAGGACGGAATCACGCAGGTCTGTCATGGCTTGTTGTGCCTTGAAACCGACTGGTGTGTTCGCTCGCTCTTTGGCGATTGCATCCAGGACCGGAAAGGCTCTGTGGTGTCTGAATTCTCCGAGTGATTCTATGAACTTGATTTGTAGATTCGGGTCTGCCTGGTAGGGCGCCCGTAAGTTATTTTCCAGTTCGAGCGCTCTGGCAACTGTTATGGAAGCAGCCTCACGAGTGATAGCTACTCGATTTTTGCTGTCGGGTTTGGCTAATTTCTTTAAGCCCTCCAGAAGGTTTTCCCTGGCCTGCTTGTCCATCGCCGGCCCTGTGGTCAAGCCGGTTTGAATTGTCCACGAAACATAATCTATGTTCTCCACACCAGTTTCGCAAAGGTCTTTCAATGCTTTGGAGACTTCTCGTTGCGCCCACTCCGATTCCTCCGAAGAGAAGGGCTGGCCGCCATTAACGAGGATATCCAGTAACGCCATTTTTGCTTTCATGCCATTAACATTTGGACGATTCGCGCAGTCTATCAGGTCTTGTAACTGCGCATCGCGCCGCTTTTTGATTGAGTCGTGCTTGTCGTTGCGAACCGCATTCTCTGCGTCGCGAATGGTTTTTTCGGAACTGGTCATCCAATCGAAGAAACCGTTGACCCCTGAATAAACCGCATGAGCTACGCGGTCGCCTTCGTCTCGTCGGAAGCGATGATACTCGGTAGAGTTGAGCATCCAGTATTGTCTGTCCCTCCAATCCCGCACAAAATGTTGCATCGCGAGATGCCGTTCGTTTTCCGGCATATAAGTCTTGTGGCGCTCGATCTCTTGCTTGAGCCCGCTCCAGCCTTCGAACGGATCTCTCATTAGCGCCGATGCTGTGCGCTCAAAGGCGTCTCTGTATTCCTCGGAGGTAGGTTCCAGTCGCACTTGAGTGAACTGAATTTCTTTTAGTGTGGCGGAGACTGCCGGGTCAGTTTCCTTGTTGATCAGCTCGAGAACTGTCTGCCGCAACTGTGGATCTCTCATGCGTTCGAGCGCTTTCAGAGCTGCCTGGCGAACACCGGCATTTTTGTCCGGCTCGATTCCTTTTTCTTTCGAACCCAGCAGGCGTTCTCTCAGTACTGGGAGAGCCGCGCGGGAACCCGATTCCGCGAGGACTCTCACACTAGCTCGCCGCAAGTCAGCGGAAATGTCGGCATAACCATTGCTGCCAGGGTTGACGAAGTCTTGCAGAAGAGTATCAATCTGGGTTCGTTGCAGTGGCTGTCCGTCCTTAATCAGCCCTCCGACTAGCTCGACAAACGCCACCCGTTCTTTCTCACCGTTCTGATCCAGTTTTGCCGCGCGGATCTGTTCCTGAGTATCTCGGATGATTTGAATTGCACCATTCCGGATGCTGTTGCTCGCGTTCGGTCGTTGTGCATCGAGTTCCCGCAGTCCGTCAGGAATTAGGCTCTTTAGTGCTTGCGTGGCCAGGGCGACGTCCTTGGAGTCGACGCAACTTGCCATTACTGATAGTGTCTCGAGCCTGAGCTCCGGAGACGTCTCCGGAATGCGATTTTCGCCTGACAGACAAGAAAGGGCGATAGCCGCATTCAGTCGTTGCCGTGCATTTGTTCGATCGTCCTTCATCAATCGACTGAGAGTATCCACTGCGAACTTGCTGATCTCGTTAGTGTTGCTCGGCAATTCGCTTAATCTCAGCGAGTATTGTCTAAGTATGTTTTGTCGATCTTCGGTGGTGCCTTCTGTATTGGCATGCACCATTAGTGATGCTATCGATCGAACAGCCGACGAACCGCCCGTGCGTGCAAGTCTTTCCAAGAAATCCTCTATGGCTTTCGAGCTCAATCCAACACGTTTTGCATCTTCCTTGAACTGTTGAGATGGATCGAGAGGCTGCGATTCCTGGACTTTGAGTGCGTCGATCACAGCCCCCAAACGAATAACGGCTTGAGCCTTTTCGTATTCGGATGTCTTCGGATTTAGGATCGCGTCCTGCAATGCTCCGGCTACTTCGATACCATTGGCGCAACCAACTTGAAGAGCCAGATCGCCAGAGGCAACAAGTCTTGATTCAGGTTTCGGGTTTTCTAACTCGCGCCGTAAGAAGGACACAATGTCTTCCATCCTGAGTTCTTGTCGTTCCGTTCGTTCTGGTACCGTACGAATACCGGTCGACGTTGAGTCTGATTGCGGATTGAAAGTCTGCTCTTCTCTTTCATATTGGGGAACCTGGACGGTTCTTTGCATTAGTGAATCAGGTAATTTGCCGTCCGCCGCACTTGTCAGGCTAAGAATTGCTACGGCGGCCGCCGTCTGGACTGATCTGTCACATCGCTCTGAGTGACCGATGTATCGCTTATTTCGGTCAGCGTAGAACGTGCCGGCGAGTTCCAATTCTTTGATTCGCTCGCCATCTGGCATGAAATGACTCATCATCTCCTGTAAGAACCGTTGACGTTCGGGATCTTCTGCCGGTTTGCCGGATAACTGCTCTGCTCTGTCGAGGATGCTCGTCACCGCTGCTTCATTACTGCTTCCTTTTAACAGGGCTTTGTAGCGTTTGAGCTCACGAGTTGATTTTTCGATTGGATTGGTGGGACTTGTTTCGTTCTCTTTCGGCTTCTGCTCTCCTCTTCCCTCGATTGCTTGTCTGATAGCTGCATGAATTGGGTTGGTGCGACCAAGATTGCGCAAATGATCTACTTGCCCGCCGATGTCGTTGAAAATAATGAATGCGAACGGTACTTCGGTCAATTTGGCTGCACGTTCCGCATACTTATAGGTCCGTGCCCATCGAGAAGCCTGGATCTGCGTGTTGACGATCTCGGCTGCGGTGGTTCCTGTGCTGGTCACTCCTCTCAGTTTATTGGCTAGTCGCCAGCCGCTTTGTCCTAATCCAAAGGCAGCGTCACCTACGAAATACATCCCTCGAGCAGTTTGAATCTTTTGTCCGTACTCGGTTTCTTTGAAATAGGCATTATTGACGATACCAGACATCCCTACGGCAGCTCTCAAACCACCTTTCATTGCCTGTTTCACTGCCTGGCTGACCACTAACTTGCCGGCTTGAGCGGCTTTGATGGCGGCTGAGACTTCGGCCAATCCGGAGACAAGCATGGCACCATCTAAGGTGGCGATGAGCACTTTCTCTCCGTAGTGGAACGTCTGTCGAGTCAGTTTCCAGAAAGCTAGATTTTTCGCCTGCACTAGCTCGACGTCGCGGCCGCTGCGAACTGCTACCCAGTCGTCGGGGTCGTATTCACGGCTTTCTACGTTTACTTTATTGCCTACATCGGATGCGCCGATGTTGAGATAATTATACCAATGCGCTTTTTCGTACTGAACGCTGTTTGATACCACTATCTTTCTTTTGCCGTTCTGGTCTACTTTCTCATCCACGTCAAAACGCATTTGAGCCAGATTGAATTCCTTTTCGGTGCCGTCCGCTTTCTTCGGATCGACAAAGTCGATGATGTTGCCGTTTGCGTCCGTCTTTGCAAGACCATGCGGCATCTCGATCTCGCCCCAGAAAAGCAGGCGATCGGGATTTTCTTCCAGTTTGATCATTTCCTTTACGGCCTGATCGATCTGGTTACCGTGATCGTGTAACCATCGGCGCATAGTATCCATCTTGCGATTGTTTTCAGCATGTCCCAGGCGCAGATCTTTTGGCAAGTCGAGAGAAACATGAGTAAGTCGTCCTTCCGAGTCTCGCGTGACGTTGCAGCCAGGTGGCAGTTTTATGGGAAACCGTTTGCCTGCTCTGTGCAAGCTATCCATGGCTTCAACATAGTTTTTGACACGAGTGGATAGGTCGATCGCTTCAATGGCTGCTGCTCTCCACTCGTTTGGCATGGAACCGCGTCTATCCAACCAGGCTTTTTGTTGATCCGGATTGGTGATGATCTGTTTGATTTGTCGTTCGAGCAACTGGTCCTGTCTGTCTTGTCTGGCTATGCGAGCCGAATCATCAGCAGTACGCAGCCATTTCATAGTATCGTCAATAGTATCAAGGACGTCGAACGACGGCGGATGGGTAGTGTCGATTTTGAAGTTCGGTCTCAGCCGATCTGCCATCACCAGGGCCTGGTAGTACTCTTGTCCAGCCAGTCTTCCCTGTTCAT
>CAYTDR010000525.1:0-5941 GCA_964436185.1 uncultured Candidatus Obscuribacterales bacterium
ATCGGCTCAGCCCAATCCGACATCCTGGGAGGGTTCGTCCTCATGATCGTCAACATAGTTACCGGGTCGTCAGCGACGACCGGAGCAAAGAAGAAAAAGCATAAAGACGAGTAAGTGAACGGCTAAAACGTCACTCCAAGCTCCTTACTCTTCACCGACCTCATCGCCAGCGCCGACATCCTCTGTTTCGGCATCCTTCGCGCCTTCCGTTTCGGTTCCTTCGCCTTCATCGCCGCCGGCATCAAGCTCTTCTTGCTTCACACCGTCTTCGCGCCAGATTTTGGGAGAAACTTCTTCCAGGTTTGATATGAGCCAGATTTTGTCGTCCTTCTTGATTAGAGAAAAACGCAAATAAAGCGGGCCTTTCTTTATCCAGTATTTCGTCTTGACAAGAATCGTCGCTTTTCGTTGGTCACGATCGAAGGTTTCGACTTTTGTAAAAGCCTTGGGCACGGCATTCGGATCAGCGACGAGTCTCCACTCTACTCCGTCCTTAGCCAAGAGGCTGTCCTTCAACTTCTTATAGTTGTCCAGTCTCCAATCTTGCGTGAACAAGTTGCAGACCTCATCCATTTGAATGTTGTTTTCCGTCGCCGTCATTAATGCGAACAGATTACGCACATGATTGTAGACCTGGCGCAAATCCTCGCCATCGGTCTGTTTCTTGTCCAGAAATTCGCCTTTGTCGACAATCATCTGATCGCCTGAGCGGTGGAACTTGACCTGCCAGGTATCGCCAATACCAATGCCTTCGGCCATCGCTGCATAGTCATCCAGATTGAGATCGGGCGGAACTACAAGCTTGTAAAACTTGCCTTTTTCCTCATCGTCCTGTGGAGACTTATAGAGGAATAGTTGACCATCTTTCTTTTCCGGTTTGGCGTAGTAATAAACCATACCTTCGATAGTCGATTCACTGGTGAACCACTTTGGCAGAGGAGAGTTCATTACCCCAACCACAATACCTACTGTCAGAATGGAGCCCACGACGGAACCAGCCACCCAGAGTAGTGGCACAGTGTTAAACAGCTTGACCTGCTTCAACTTCTCCAGGTCGAACTTAATCGGGATTTTTTTGTCTTTGTCTTTTGCTTCTTGCTTGGGAGGCTCTGCTGTCTTCTTCGCCGCTGGCGGCGGCGCCTCGCGCCTGGACGTACTCGAGCCTACAGGCTCTTTGCCGGTAATCTCTCTAGTTGCCGCATCCTGGACCACGCTCTCGCGTGTTCGATCGTTGGGGTCAATTGAAGATTTAGTACGCGTTTGGGGGGCAGTCTGAGTATTCTTGGCCTGCAACTGGTTGAGGCGGGCTCTGGTAGAACGCGGGGAGCGGCCCGGCGCGCCTGGTCCGAAGAGCTTCTCCTGATCCATCAGCTTAGAAACACCTTCAAGGGCGTCTCTCAGCTCCTGCATCGACTGGTAACGTTGCTCCGGTTTCTTGGCCAGTGCCTTGAGCACTACTCGTTCCAGAGAATCCGGAATATCAAGCTCCGGACGCACTTCTTTGAACGGCTTGGGTGGAGTCGACATATGCATCTGCATAGTGTCGATAATAGAATTGCCCATGAGCGGAGGCTGTCCCGTCAGGGCCTCATACATCATGGCGCCCATGGAATAAATATCCGAGCGAGCGTCCAGAGACTGTGCCATGCACTGCTCCGGGCTCATATAAATCGGGCTGCCAAACACTTCACCGGTTTGAGTCAGGTTCTGCGACTGCTTGCCGGACGACGGCATAAGCTTGGCGATACCAAAGTCCACCACTTTGACGAAGTCTTTCTTCCCCTCAAAGTCAATAAGCATAATGTTGCTTGACTTGAGATCTCTGTGGATAACCCCTTTCTGGTGAGCATGCTCGAGCGCTTCGCACGCCTGCATGAAGATAGGAATCATCCGCTTGGTGTGGACTTGTTTGTCGCGCTTGATGATGTCCGATAGACTTTCGCCTTCAAGAAAGTCCATGACCAGGTATGGCTGCCCGTTTGCCACGAAACCGTAGTCATAAACCGTGATGACGTTCGGATGTTGCAAGTGCGAAGCGGCCTGGGCTTCTTGCTGAAATCGTTTAATGCTTATTTGGTCGGAAACTAGCTGAGGAAGCAGAACCTTGATCGCTACGATACGATCCATGAGCTCGTGAATGCCCTTGTAAACGGCACTCATACCGCCGCGCCCAACCTCGGCTACAACTTTGTAGCGTTCGTTGAGGATCTGACCGATGAGCTCGTCTTTCTGCGGTGCCAGGAGCATCGTCCGATCGATAGGACAAACGACCTCGCCGCCCGTGTACTCTGCGTTGCACTGCGGACATTTCTTTATTTTCTGGCTGCCAGTCGCCGTCTGCTGCTGCTGTTGTTCAACGGATTTGTCTGTCACGTTCGTTTCGCTTTGGGTTGGGCCGTTCTTCAGGATTTGTCAGCGGTTCAATCTGATAATTTTTTACGGCGCAATGATAGTACTCTCCAGGGGTTCCCACTGCATCTTTTTTCCCATTCTCTTGAGTATATAATCACGAGCCGAGTTCTTGCCGTGTAACAGAAAAATATGCGAACGACCCGAGCAGACTGGCGGGCAGTCGACGAAGAGACATTCTGATTTTCAGTTTTATCGGCAAGAGCGTGAATTCAGGCGAGTTTCGAGTCTCAAGCGCTGACAAGTATGGCGAGAGAATTGTCATAGGACTTGAACGGCTGGGATTTCGAGATTTCAGCTTAAATTTTAAATTCGAGATACTCGGTTTTATCTTCGTTGTACTCGAGTTCAGTCTTCTCGCGCCCGATTTCTTTGGAATTTGGCGATTTCTCCTCTGCCGTCATGGCTACCAGCATCGAATGCTAACTATCCGGGTAGAGCTATTTGGAGGAGGTCTAAATGAAAGACTCGTCGCCCAGGACCAAATTTTTCGAACGTTATGCTCATGAAGCCGACGACTATGGCTTCTGCATGAAAACCTACGAAGACTATGAGCGTTTCTTTCGGTTTCTGTTCGACCACTGGTTCTCTGTGGCCACGGTTGGGATTGAGAATATTCCCTCACAAGAACGCGCTGTGCTATGCGGCAACCATTCCGGAGTCTTACCTTTAGATGCATTCATGCTCTACGAGGGAATAATCAATCAGCATCCGTCGCCACGCCGGATTCGATTTCTTGTTAACGAGTTCATTAGAAATACTCCGGGAGCGGGCAGCCTCATTCGCGGCTTCGGCGGAGTGCCGGCGAAGTACGACGTCGCAATCGAGCTGCTTAACAAAGAAGAGCTAGTGTTCTTCTATCCGGAAGCAGAGAATGGAACCGGTAAGCTCTACAAAGACAGGTACAAGTTGTGTAGTTTCAATCCTGGCTTCGTCAAAGCTGCCATTCAAACAAACTCGACAATCGTTCCGATTACCACCGTAGGTGGTGATGAAATTTATCCCCTTCTGGGCAATCTCAAATCGGTAGCTAAAATAATGGGCGCGCCATACTGGCCAATCACACCGTTTTATCCGCTTTTGCCATTCCCCTTCAGTGCGATGCCATTGCCGGTTAAGATGTTGATCTGTGTAGGGAAGCCGTTCAAACTCAATTATTCGGTTGATAAAGCCAACGATCATGAGTTCATCGAAGGAATAGCGAAGAGAATTCAACACGATATTCAGATGGAGCTCGACGACTTGCTCAAGCTGAGAAGGTCACCCTTCTCGAAATGGAATCTTGAGAAAGTAAAGGCGTATCATCAGCACTATATGTAGTGCGGTGCAACTGTGCCTTCTACCAGGAATACACAGCAGCCTCCTCCAAAACCTTCATCATGTCAGGCCGGTCGGGAACTTCCGTGTCCATGTAAATTTCTTCCACGGACATCGCAATTGAATTGCCGTGGCAGATCTCTAGTTCGAACATGCCTTCTGTTCGGACTGTTTTCGTCCATTCGCAATTTGTGCCTTTTACGTAAGTCTCAACTCGCCGGTAAGCTTGTTGGACGATTACGTACGCTTTTAGAGTTGGTATGCGTTTGTACGCTAGTGCTTTCTCTCTGCGATCGATTGCTGCGGTTGAAGGAGATAAAACCTCAAATATGATCGACGGCAAGGTGCTGTACACGCTGTTCTTGACATAGGAACCACAGTCAACTAGCACATCGGGGTAATAGAAGCTGTTTGTAGCGTCTACCCTAACTTTTACGTCGCTGACGAAAGCCCTACAACCGTTGTCTCTAGCCTGTTTGTTTATTATGGAAAAGATGTTGGTGCTAATCAGGTTGTGCGCCTGCGTCCCACCAGTCATCTCGAAAATTTCGCCATCAACAAACTCGTGCTTAACTGACGACTCTTCCTCAAGCTCTAAATATTCATCGACACTTATTGTGGGAAACGGTTCTGAGCTCGTCATTCGAAACACACCTTCGTCAGCGGGTTGAACTACGACCATTGTAACATGCGAGAACTCGCAGTTTTCGAGATGAGGCCTCGCTTTCGTGGTGAGGCTTGAAGAGACGAGTAACGTCAGTGATTATGCAAGATGGACGATGTCCCCATGGCGAGCAATCCAACCGCATCGTCAGCGAACAGTGGCAGCTAATTCCCCGTATTCGGAGCGGGGTGATTGATGGCTGGATTCTTGGATAGTCGATACAATCGAATATTACCCGCTAAAGTCAGGGTCTGAGGGCTCTCATATTCAAGAATGAATATAGACGAGTGACCAATCAGTCGAACGGGAATATGAGACGTGTTGGTTTATATAAGGTCTAGATCTGCCAATGAGAAAACGGTCTTACGTTGTCGCAATCTCGCTCTCGCAACTCATCACAGTCTCCGGTGCGCTGGCAGACAATTTTGAAGACTTGATCGACAAGATAGAAGCAGTCGACGGACCGCAGAAAGAGTTCTATCCCAGCAAAGCCAGTCAGAACAAGCCCAAACCGAAGCCAAAACCTGCCGCTGGTGCCGGCTCCGCGGGGGGGAAGCCGGGTGCACCAGGCAAGGCTGCGGCTCCTGAGAAAGGCGATGGGGGTGCGAATAAGGCGGCAGGTTCCGCGACGGCCGATCAGGGTACAGCCAGCGGGGAAACTAAACCAGCGGCTCCGAAGGATTCTACAGCTGCGAAACCGGCGAAACCAAAACCAAGTGCCGACGAGATTGAATCACGGAACGAGGCGGAAGCGGCCAAGGCGAACGAGATGTTCGATATGATTGAGGCGGCGGACGAAGGACGAGATTACACACCGAAAGGGAAAGCAGCCGAAAAGGGTGCTTCGCGGGGAGCGGCGAAGACCAAGGTCGGTGGGTCCGGCGATCCGGGTACTGCTGTGGGTACTGCTGGCGCGCCTTCGGCCACGGTAGGCGCGGGAGGTAATGCTCCGTCTCCGTCTAGAGGCGGTGGAAGCGATCAGAAAGCTAATAGGGCTCGTAGTACTGCCGGAGGTGCTGAAGCGGCTGCCGCCGCGGACGGTGCTGACGATCCGGCCGATGCCGCAGACGGTGCGGATCATGCCAATACCGCTGATGGTGGCGGTGGTCCAGCAGACGCTGCGCCAGGTGTCAAACCTCCGGATGCTCCGGCGTCAACTGCCGCTACAACTTCCGGATCTTCGAAAGGCTCAAGCGGTGACGCGGAGGAGTGGTTCCGCAATGCGGAGCGTCTGGGCAAAGAGCGCGCAGCAGCCGCAGCGGCTGCCGCAAAGGCCGCAGCTTCGCAGGGCAGCTCGCCCGCACCTGCTTTAGGGACACCTGCGACTGGTGGTGCACAACCGTCGGCGGTGAACCCTTCTGCGGCCGCCCCCGGCACGCAACAAAGCGCCACCGCATCTGGTACATCCAGTACGCCGCCGGTGCAGACGAACAACGCTGCGCCGGGTTCTGGAATACAGTCGGCACCGCCACAAACGAGTACAACAACAGCCACTGGTTCTGCAATCCAGTCCGTGCCGCCGCTCACGAGCACCCCAGGTTCTCCGTCAAC
>CAYTDR010000526.1:0-5915 GCA_964436185.1 uncultured Candidatus Obscuribacterales bacterium
ATTTCAGTCAGTGACGGAGCCACATATGGTGGCAAACCGGTGAGCGTGTCATACATGAAACAACCCAGCGAGTACACGACTGTGCGCTCGTCGACCGTGGTCGAGCTATCGATAGATTCTGACGCAAGTATCGACTCGAGCCCTCGGTAAAGAGGAGAATTTAGCGCCAGATGATCTTCCCTCTCCGTAGCCTGCGGGTCGTCAATGAATTCTTCGATGACACTAAAGCTGGTGAGCGTGATCAGATATCCAAAGTCAGTTGGACTGGAGATTATGTGAGTAGGCACCACATTTTTGTGCAGGATGCCCTGCTCCTTCAACGCCTCTATTCCATCGATTACCTGGAGAGTGGTATTGAGAAATTCTTGCGGAGAAAGCTCGCCTGACTCGTCGAGAAGATGAGCAAGCGTTCTGCTTGGCTCCGGCCGTTCTGACACCACATAAATATCACGACCGTTTTTCAGAGTTCCGTTGTCAGTGATAGGCAGAACGTTGCGGTGTTTTACTTGGCGCCATTTAGAGATGAAGTCATTGAACGCATCAGACTTCAGTTTCTCTCGGTCTAAAACCTGTAACAGTACTGATTTGTTGGTAGTAAGGTCGGAAGCTAGAAAAATTCTGTGAACTGTACCGGGCAGGATGCAGCTTTCAATCTTCCAACGCTCATCGAGTGTGGTGCCGACAAGCGCATCCGGCTCAACCTCCGTGACGGGGAAAGTATCCCTGGCACAGTTCGTAGCAGTGTCACTAATACCTAGAGGGTTTTGCTCTGACGTCCGGTGACACGCCTTACAGAATTTTGTCATTTGATTAGCCTTGTGTAATCAGCAAGCAGTCTAGCTTGGTCGCCAGGCGCCTTTCATGTTCTGACCAATGCGGAAGCCTTGAATGAGATTGTGTCGAGTTAACTGATAAATCTCATGGAGAGTGTCTTGATCGTTGATTGAGTACTTGGTGGCAATCGTCTGAACTTGTTCCATAGCAACGGCCGAGAAGTATACGAGTACATCGTCATGCACTTCGCCTCGACCCTGATTCGGCAGTCTCAAAATTGCTCTGCCAAAATCATTGGTGAACGCATCTGCAAGCTCTGCAGCGAGGAGATCGGAATAAAAATTATCTGCCTTTGTTCCCATGTTCCCTTCTCCACATCAAATTTCAGTGCAACTCATTCGATCGATTTTTCAATTGGAGTTTCAATTGAGTTCGTGAATATCAGCCATCAACCTAGAGAATCGAGTTGGCGCCGGACTTCTTTTATGTCTTGCCACATCAACCATTTGGGACTTCCTACTTCCCGCGAATCATTCCTCAAAAGATATGAGGGATGGAATATAGGCATAACTCTAGCACCGTTTTTAAAATCAAACCATTTGCCGCGCACCTTGCTAATAGGATATTTAACTTGGAGAACGGCTTGAAGAGCGGTGGATCCGGCGAGAAGGATTAACTTCGGTTGAACAAACTGCAATTGTGCATCGAGAAAGGTCCTGCAACTTTGCATTTCTTCTTGGGTTGGAACCCTATTTCCAGGTGGTCTGCATTTGACTACATTGCAGATGTAGACATCCTTTTCGCGATCGATCGACACCGATGCAAGAACGCGATCCAGCAGTTGCCCTGCTCGACCGACAAAAGGTAAACCTTTTTCATCTTCGTTTTGCCCCGGTCCTTCACCAATGATCATTAAATTCGCTTCCGGATTACCACGCGCTAATACAACTGTGGAGCGAGTTTTGCACAAACCACACCGCTGACAGTCCTTCGCTTCCGCGTACATCGATTCCAGATCGGGAAAGACGAGCTCAAAATCATGTTTGCTCTCTTTCCCTTTGGAAAGCGGCTGCACAGGCGCCGATATATTTGACATATTTAGCAGGATCTCATTGAGCCGTAAGAACGATACAGACAAGGAAACGTCCGAGCTTTCGCGTCTCCTCCAACCACAAGCTAACCCAATTTCGAATGGTTCGCCAGAGTGGAAATTTCTCATCCAGCAAAACGAGTATCAACAGATCGCAGACGAATATTCGCAATCTCTAAACGATATTGATGGTGCCAAATGCAGTGCCAAAGGTTTTTATCCGACTGCCAGGATGGGCCCTTGCATACGGTGGCGTAATTGGTGACTGCTTTATCGACACTTGCGATCTGCAGATATTAGAAATTCAGCCGATAATATTCAGGCAGATCGATTGAGAGTGTGATCACAACAGCGTTTTGAACGAAAGCGAAGTTCTGCGAATTTCTCAACGCAATGGCAGAGTCGACAATCTCGTCCTTCGAGAGCTCGCATGCGACAGTTTTTCAGTGTCCTTATATTTGGTGGCAAAATTGGTAAAAGGTGATCAACGCACTAACGATATTTTGACCACGAGAACGAACCTGCTCAATGAACGTAAAACGCATTTCAATGCAGTGTAGAGAAACTCTCCGCTGAACCTTGTCAGCAGGACTGACTGATTTAAATCAATGTTCATCCATTGCTCACCGTTATGGCGAGAACTCAGAGAAGGCGTAAATCGCGATCAGGGACTCTCAAATCCCTCCGCACTTCCCAGCTATCAGCCGATGCCCTTTAAGCTCGAAATAGAGCAATTTCGTCGCGGCATCACTCTCTGATTTACGCCTGCCGGAAGAGTGCCGTGCCCTAGCCTAACGAATACCATTTAGTCTCTACCGGCAGAATGCCGACTTAGGATCTAGAGACAGAAAAGGGCAATCTATATATTGCCCTCTCAACCCATCAAAATTAGATACAGCTCATGATACTGCGCCTGGTGACAGCTGGGCTGTCTCCCATCCGGCAGCCTCCATGGAGCTCTGCCAAGCGACTGCCATTTGCAGTTCTTTGATTGTGATATTCGACGGTATACCAATTTCATAGCCAAGACAACGCGACGCTATGCGAGCAAAATTCCTGGCATCACCTGTGGTCACAATGCGATGCGAACTCTCTTCAACGATTTTTACTGCTCGAACCGCCGGCTGTTTGCCGAACAATTCGGTCATGAGTTCTTCTGCTGGATCGATGATAACGATCGGCTCATCAGGCGAGAGTCTTTCCAGAGCAGCCCGCATCGATGAATCAAGGAATGGATAATGCGTGCAACCATATACGATTGCCTCGACTCCTTCGGAAAGCAACTGGCTTAAATAAGGAATCAGTGCGTTTCGACCTTCCTGACCTTCAGCCAATCCCGCTTCCACTACAGGGACGAGAAGCGGACAGCCAATTTCTACTACTTCCTGATTGGGGTTGACCTGGCGAATCGCCTTCGTGAAAGCTTTCTGATTGGCGGTTGCGGCAGTTGCAATCACACCCACTTTGCTAACACCGTGCCGATCTATAGACGCAGCAGTCGGCATCAGCAGGTCAACTACAGGAACCGGCGAACGCAACAACAGTTCCTCTTTCACCACCGCAGCGCTTGTGTTGCAGGACATGACCAGCAAATCGATGTTTTGTTGAAGCAGCCAACTGCAAAGTTGCATCACGAAGGTTGAGATCTCTTCTCTCGGTCTATCACCGTAGGGGCAACGCAACGTATCGCCTATATATACGAATTCTTTCCCTTGCGCTTCCGGTCTGGAAAGAAAACTGCGCAGAACAGAAAGTCCACCTACTCCAGAGTCGAATAGTCCTATTCTGTCAATCCGATTCCATGATCTAGAAATTTGTTGAACCAGTGATTGCATCTACTTTCCTTGTAATTCGAGCACAGTTGCAGCAATGAGGATTCTATTAAATGGTGAGACTCTTGCCATCTTGAGAACAAGACGATCGGTCGTGCTTAATTTGTGCGGTTCTCTTAATTTCCCCACGACCCTCACCTGACGGTCAAATTATCCGTGAATAAAAGTTTTCATCAATAGAGAAAACTCGCCAATACTAGTAAAGCAAGGCTATGTAAACCAGCTGTTAGCGGTATGGAATTTTTCCTGGAATTTCGTCTAATCATTGATAGACGCCAGGCCTGACGGCTTTTCTCTACGAATGTCCTCGTAAAATTCCGAGCCTGTTGCTCAAATAACTTGTGAGTTTATACGCTCGCCGAACAGATGCCCCCTTGGGAAGCTTTAGATCGTCGCTCGCGGTTTGCCTACGGAGTTTAGTAGCGTCTTTCGAGCCCGATGATGCCATTACTGCTCTTCTGATGGTTTGATGCCCAATCCTTTCTGAGCCAGACGTGAACCGCCAGACCTTGTCGAGGGAATATATTCGCGATTGGCGGCTTCCACCCGCTCATCGCTGTTCTTAGCAACAGGTTCAACAGTCGCTGTTCCTTGATCTGCCTGGTTGTTCAACCGCTTGCGTTCCGGAGCCTTCTCCGCCACGCTCCTGGACGGACGAACAATTTGATGTCGGGAGATATGAGTGTCGTTTCTCCTGGCGATATCTTCCGGCAAATCTGAGCTCCCTTTCAGATAAACAATCAATCCTCTGGCAAGAGCAGTTGCAATTTGCTTCTGGTATTCGACGTCACTGAGTTTTTCTCTCTCATCTTTATTAGAGATAAAACCGACCTCGGCAAGAACTGCCGGAACGGTGGTTCTATTAACAACGTAGAACCGTGCCTTGCGAATATTGCGGTTTGGCGCCTTTAAATCCGATACGAGCGCTTCGTGAATATGCTCTGCCAGGTTTTGGCTGAACGGGGTCTGGTAGTAGGTTTCTATTCCATGGATATGTGTCGAGCTCTCCATGGCATTTATGTGTACGCTCAAGAAGGCGTTCGGTCTTGCCTGGTTAGTTATATCGACTCGCTCCGAGAGCGAGACACTTGTATCCGAGCTGCGCGTGAGAATAGTGTTGATACCTTGCTCTCGCAGGATTTTGTCCAATTGCTGGACAATCGCCAACGTCAACTCTTTCTCCTTGACGGAACCTCTCTGAGCGCCGGGATCGGAACCACCATGTCCGGCATCCAGAACGATGGTGGTGCCTGGCGGTGGTGGTGTCAAACTTTCGGCGCGCGCTACCTCTCTTAAAGGAACGCCCGAGTGTTCGATGGTAAAAGCGGCTACATCACCGCGTCCTCTTGACTCTTCGCGAACAGTCACATGTTCTCCGGCCAAATCGAAGACCATTCTGCCGGTTCTTTCATCAAACGCACCGACTCTCACCCTGGAGAGAAAACCCGTGCCGCTCGGTTGCGTCACTTGAGAGTTATGTATGGAGCTGAAATTGGGGAAATCGACGACGAACCTGGCCGGATTTTGCAGCCTGAAGGACTTGAATCTGAGATGCTCGCCGTTCGGGGAGGTGACGGTGAGTACGGCTCCGCCTTTTTGGTTCTCATGCATGTATATCAACGGTGCGGGTTCTTGCACGACCTCAGGAGCTGTTCCCTGAATGTTTTGCTGAACAGGCGGAGACTGGTTGGTCTCTGCGGCGGCGGTGTTCTCCTGAACACTTTCAGCCTGAGGCGGAGGAACGTTGCTGCTTTCGGCCTGCGGTATATACCTGTAGACATGTTTGTGGTGCGGTTCATCTTTGCGCTTGAAGCGGGAGAACATCGACTTCAAGAATCCGGATCTGCGCCAGGATGGCTCTTGATTCTGCACTGCAGGCAGCTCTTCGTGATTGGCGACCGGAGTGGGCTCGTTGATGACGGGCTCTGTGTTTTCGCCAGCCACGGATAAGGGCTGGTGGTGCGTTTTGTACGAGATAGAAGGTGCGACGGGCGGCTGAATCGGGACGGGCTTGCGGTATGCAGATGTGCTGCCTGGCGCCGATTGATAGGTGCTACTGGCAGTTCTGCTCTGGGCCAGTCGATTTGGTGCTGGAGTTGGAGCTTTGCTAGTGACTGTCGAGTCGAACTGTGGATCCTGAGCCACCAATGCCCGTCTGCCAGTACTAGATGGTTTGGCAGGCGGCGTAAAGAAGCGCGAGGAAGGCGCTACGGGAGGGG
>CAYTDR010000527.1:0-5906 GCA_964436185.1 uncultured Candidatus Obscuribacterales bacterium
GATCAATCTTTCCATCTACGTTCGCTCGATATGGATGGTTCTCTTTTTGATCTGCTGTGGTATCGGCTACTGGTTTTTAAAGCAATACTACTCGACAGACATCGGCCGACTGCAGATCGACTCCATCAAATTGCAGATACCGTTGTTCGGAGATCTGATCAAGAAAGTGGCGATAGCACGCTTTAGCCGAACGTTCGGAACGTTGATTAGAGCTGGAGTGCCAATGCTCAACGCTCTTGAAGTGGTAAAAGACACCGCCGGTAATGCTCTTGTCGCCAAGTCGGTAGAGAAGATCTACGAAGAAGTACGTCAGGGCGGTACCATCTCTCAGCCGATGGCGAAAACGAAACTCTTCCCGCCTATGGTGACGCAGATGGTAGCAGTTGGAGAAGAGACCGGCCGCCTCGACGACATGTTGAGCAAAGTAGCCGACTTCTATGACATGGAGGTGGAAAACTCCGTCGAGCAGCTAACCTCATTGCTCGAGCCGATCATGGTCGTCGGAATCGGCGGCATCGTCGGCTCGGTCGTAGTCGGCATGTACCTACCAATCTTCACAGTCATCAATCAGCTTCGATAGCAAAAGATTTCGGGTTTCCGCCTTATGCAAAATTTTCAGGGTTGACTGCCGTGAAGCTCGTTCCGTTTCAGAAATTTGGCGGCGCCATCGGAGAGTAAATCTCGATGCATACGCCACGGATCATTGAAGAAGCCCACCGCCAGCTTTCGATCGAGAATGTGCGTAAGAAGCAAATCAATCGCTTGATCATCAGTGGTCAGTCCTTCTGCAACAATGATTTTCTCGCATTCATTCTTTTCTCCAAGGATTTTGGAGAAGTATTGGATCAACAGCGACCTCTGCCTGGGCATGTGCGAAGTCATTACGATCACATGAAGCTTGCTCCACTCTTCGGGAGTCATTGCTTTGTGCCATTTCACCATAGCGCTGTCGATCGTTTCGATTGCAAATGCAGCAGCCTCGTCCGCATTCTCCAACAAATTTGCTGAGGTAGAGCGCGAAAACTGCTGCAAATCCAGCTGAGAAACTCGCTTCTCTTCGATGACTTTTGCTAAGAACGCAAGCGTTTTCTTGATCAACCATTCCTGGCGTGTGAAATCTTCAGGCTTCAACGCTTCGGAGTTTTTGATCATTGAGGAAGATTTTTCAATGCCGACTTTGAATTGTTGCAACCGGTCGATCTGCGCTTGGCTCAAAACCTGGTCAGTGTGGTTGGTAAGGATGACGAACGTACCCAAGGCCAGGTGCGAGACTTCTTTAAGACCGGTGAAACGAGGCTTGACGAAACCGACGGTTTCCTTACTTTGCCCGGGTCTAAACAGAGATACGGCCTCGTTAGTGGCGATGATGATTGGTCCAAGATCCTCATGAATCTCGGCTTTCGCCAGCGCATAATTCTTGCGAACCATCTCATTGACCTCGTGAAAGGCGAGCGGAGCAGCTGGATTCGCTTGATTTTCGCAATCAGCGTAAGCAGGAAGCGCAAGAATGAAGCATGTAAGTGACAAAACAACTCGGACGTTCAAACTGGGCTCCGGATATTGGTGATGTTTCAAAGTTTCTCACGCAGCTAAGTGATTAACTACATAATCCCAGTCGTTCTCAGTTGCATTCTCTTAGTAATTTTGAGGAATCAGGAAATCGTCGCATAGGTTGACGTGCTATAGAATCACAGCTCTTGACTTCCTTCCTGTCCACTTTCTTTCGGAACTTTCGACGCTTTATAAGACGTCATAAGTGGCAGATTATTCCTATGAGATCGGTTTTTTCCCAATAGAATCTTGTTCTAGGAACAGGACGACAAGTTGGAGAGCCGAAAGTCTTGGATGGCTCTCAAGGAATCCCTGGATACGAAAGGAGCAGATAGCATGCGAGTATTGGTCATCGGTGGAACTGGATTTATAGGCAGGCATGTTGTCGACTCTCTCATCGAAAGGGGTCATGAGACCACGGTCTTACATCGTGGCAAGAGCCAGACGACGCTCAATGAAAAAGCCAAGTCACTGATCGGAGACAGGCAGTTGCTCATTCGCCTGTCCGAAGATGTCAAGAAAATTCAACCGGACGTTGTCATCGACATGATCCCTAAGACTGCCTCGGAGATGTGGTCGCTCCTGCGGACGACGGCGGGCATCAGCAGCCGTTTGGTCGTGGTAAGCAGCATCGACGTCTATCGCGCTTACAATCGCCTGCGCCGCGCGGAACCCGGCGAACCAGATGCGGTTCCCTTGACCGAGAGCTCTCCTCTGAGAGATCAGCTATTCCCATATAGAGGCAATGCTGCTGACGCTCTGTCACCCGCCTACCAGTACGAGAAGATCCTGGTTGAACGCCTGGCGCTGGCCGAGCCCGGCCTGGCAACTACAGTTATGCGTCTGCCGGTGGTTTACGGACCTGGCGACGGACAGAACCGCATCCATGAGTATCTCAAACGCATGGACGATGGCAGAGAAGCAATTTTGCTCGGTCGTCTGCAGAGCGACTGGCGCGTCACGCGTGGATTTGTAAAGGATGTGGCTGCCTGCGTTGCCAAAGCAGCCTCGGACACATCCGCCGAGAATCACCTATACAATGTGGGCGAGGAAGAAGCGCTGACCGAGCGCGAATGGGTCTCACGAATCGGCATCGCAGCCGGTTGGAAAGGACAGGTGGTGATCGTCGATGACGAGGCCCTGCCTGAGCACCTCAAACAAGACTTCGATTGGCGTCAGCATCTTTCCATCGACTCCGGTCTTCTTTACAAAGAATTGGGCTACACCCAATCGAAACGTCATGAGAGCCTGGAAGAGACCATTAAATGGCAGCGAAAGAATGCACCTGGCGAGACAAGTCAGTTTGACTATCAATTGGAGGATAATGTCCTCAAATCCTTTCGTGGGTTAGCAAGCGCCCGACAAGCCTGAGCTGTCGAGGATTTAGCCTCTTTACGCCAACCTTCTTCTCGCCCAACGGCAAGTATTATCCGCATCCGCTGACAGATGTGGGCAGGTCTGCACATGCTCTTGTTGGTTCTTGGATCAGCAGGAATTTAGTCGGACGTCCTGACTCCGGCTCAATCTAACTTACCATTTGGATAGACCGAACTAATAAATATGTGGGCTTTTTCGATTTTCCCCTCTATCTTTTCATGTTGGAGTTTGATAATCTGCGACAAAGACATACAATAGAGAATACCAGCCGGTACCCGGCAAGAATTACAGCTTAGTTGTTAGGGAAAAGTGGTGAGCAAGAGCTTGCAAGCAAAAAGAGCAACCCAGGGACATTCAGGAAATCCCAAAATAGAGGCGGCAAAAGCAGGGGACCAGATTCACGAATGGCTATCGGACTATTCCGCTACCCGTGATCCTTCACTTCGCGACTCTATTATTCAGGCGGCGTTACCCCTGGTCAAACGAATCGCCTATGGATTGGCACGACGCTCGACAGACCCTGTCGAAGATCTGATCCAGGTGGGATCTATAGGACTGATAAAGGCTGTCGATCAATTTAAACCTGACGCTGGCGCGAAGTTTCAGACCTATGCAACCCATCTGATCACCGGCGAAATCCGGCACTATTTGCGGGATAAAACAGCCATGATTCGTGCGCCAAGGGAGTTGCAGGAATTATCGTTCCGTATTAATCGTCTGGTTCAAAACCTGACAGCCAGGTTGGGCAGAGAGCCCTCCGATACGGAGATTGCCTCGGAGCTGCAAATTCCAGTCTCCAGGGTCAACGAAGCATACGAGGTCGACAGACGAAGAACCTTGATTTCGCTAGACCAGGCACTGTCCAACGATGCCGGCAGCGAACAATCATTGATTGATACGCTCGTCGACGGGCGCTATCATAACAATCAGATCGCTAAAGAAGACAGGTTTATGCTGTCCGAGGCGATCAAGCAGTTGAGAGATGGGCTGAGAGAGGTCGTTCAACTGACCTTCTACGAAGACCTGAGTCAGACTGAAGTGGCGCGGCGGCTTGGTATCTCGCAAATGCAGGTATCAAGAAGATTGCGTGCTGCTACGTCCGAGCTCCACACGATAATCACTCAAAAAAGAAAGAAGGCTCCGGAGAAGAAAGGAAGCAAATGACGGCTTGCCCGGTAATCGAGGCCAGGAAGCTATCAAAGAGTAGAGTTTCGAGTTTTCTCCGACGAAAAAGTTCGGTGCTAGAGAATCTAGACCTGACCGTCAACGAAGGCGAGACTTATGGTCTACTTGGTCCAAACGGAGCAGGCAAGACAACAACGCTCAAGCTCTTCCTTGGACTGGCCAGACCGGATAAGGGCGAGGTGAGAGTTTTTGGCCAACCGGCCGGTCATCCGGAAGCGCTTCAAAAGCTAGGGTTTCTGCCTGAAAATCCTTATTTCTACTCCCATCTGACAGGAAGGGAGTTTATTGGCTTTGTCGGCCAGCTTTTCGGACTCTCCGCTAAAGAGATCAAAACCAAAAGCGAGCAGTTGCTGGATCTAGTCGGACTGACTAACAAAGCCGATGAGCAGATGCGCAAATATTCCAAGGGAATGTTGCAGAGGCTTGGAATCGCCCAGTCTCTGGTCAATGATCCAAGCCTGATCTTCTGGGATGAGCCCATGTCCGGACTGGATCCGATTGGCAGGAGAGATGTTCGAACAATTCTCAGGTCTCTCAAAAAACAGGGAAAGACTATCTTCTTCAATTCGCACCTCTTGCCCGATGTAGCAGAGATTTGCGACCGGATCGGCATTCTGGACCGCGGACATCTGGTGGCGGAGAGCAGCATCGAAGAGATAGCGGAAGGAAAAGATTACCGAGCATTAGAGGCATTTTTCCTCTCAAAGGTAGAGGAAAAGCCAATCTCTTTGGCTGACATAGAAAACGAAAAAAACTAGCTCGGAAAGCGGAAAAACAAAGCTTCCGCCGACCGATTAGAGGAGACCAGCGCAACAACAGAGAAGTGGGAAGCAACTGCCAATGGGTCCGTTAAGCGCGATAGAAGCGATTGCACTCAACACGTTCCGAGAGACCGTAAGGGACCGGGTACTATATGCGTTCTTCGTTTTTGCCTGCTTGATAACAGTCATGGGCATTTTGCTCGGCTCAATCTCTGTCGGTCAGGATATTCGCATCATCGAGGATCTCGGTCTGGCTGTTATTGCAATCATAGGCGGTATCATCGCAGTCTTTGCCGGCACCAACCTTGTCTATAAAGAGCTCGAACGAAGAACAATCTACGTAATTTTTACCAAACCGGTGACAAGCTGGCAGTTCATCGCAGGAAAGTATCTCGGCCTGGCAATGTGCATCTTTGTCGTTCTCATGGCTATGGGCGCTTTCCTGGCCTTCCTGGTTTGGATAGTGCAACCGACGCACCAGATACAGTTTCACCTGATATGGATCTGCGCGTCACTGGCCCTGGTGCTTCTCGAGCTTCTCTTCGTACTGGCGCTAGCCACCTTCTTCTCTACCTTCTCCAACCCGATCATGAGCGTCATATTCACGCTTTCGCTGTGGTTTATCGGTCACCTCGGAGGCTCTCTTCTCGACTTGAGCCGCATGTCGACCAGCTCTCTTGCTGGCACCGTTTTGACAGGGCTTTACTGGTGCCTACCGGATTTAGCCAGCTTAACAAGAGTTCGCGCGCAGCTCATGTATGAACAAGCCCCAGCATCAGAAATTGTTGTCTACCTTGTCTGCTATGTATCAGCTTATATATTATTGCTACTGGTGCTTGCCGCACTGGTCAATGAGAGAAGGGAGTTCCCCTAAGGACGGTTATCAGATTGGATCTGACGAGAGACCTGCTGCAGTACCTGGAGTCGATTCGCGCATACGACGTGCTAGCTCGCACTTATAGCGTCGACGATCCGATTTTGCGTGGCGGTCTGGCGATTATCCTCGGACTATGCCTGGGAAGCTTTTTGAAT
>CAYTDR010000528.1:0-5903 GCA_964436185.1 uncultured Candidatus Obscuribacterales bacterium
AGGCACCAAAGGCAGCCGCCAAGCCGAAAACCGACGCTAAGGCCGCTAAGAAACCAGCCGATAAGAAGAAGAAATAGATCGAGGCACTAGCTAGCTAGTTAGCGCACCAGGGCACGAGTCAGGCAACAAAACAGGATCACGAGATCATGGACAAGAGATACTCCCAGATAATAGTCAAACCGGTATACACGGAAAAAGCCGCTCAAATGGCGGCTGCGGGCCAGTATACCTTCGAGGTGTCGCGCGATGCCAACAAGGTAGAAGTGAAAAAGGCCATCGAGCAGCTGATCAAAGAGCTTTACCCGAAAAACAACAGTCAGGTGCTGAAGGTTAATACCTCGGCTACCAGAGGTCGTTTCTCTCGTAAGAGAAGACATGGCAGAATGCCGAAAGACGGCAAAAAAGCAATTGTCACTATTGGTGGTGACTCGCTGGATATCTTCGAAGCCTAATACGGCTTCGCCAGCTAAAAAACTATCTGAATCATAAGCAGGACAAGCATAATGGCCACCAGAAAAGTAAATCCAACATCAGCCGGTCGACGAAATATGTCGATGCATGATTTCTCGGATATCACTACGTCGACTCCCGAGAAGTCGCTACTCGCCCCCAAGCTTTCCACAGCAGGACGCAACAACCAGGGTCGAGTGACGGTCCGACACAAAGGCGGCGGACACAAACAGAAATACAGAATTGTTGATTTCAAACGCGACAAAGTCGGCATCAAAGCAACCGTCAATTCGGTTGAATACGATCCCAACAGAAACGCTCGAATTTGTCTGGTCATCTACAAGGATGGCGAAAAGAGATACATCCTCGCTCCTGTCGGTCTCAAAGTTGGTGACACGGTAGAGAGCGGACCGAAGTCTGAGATTCAAGTCGGAAATGCTCTGCCTCTGAGACACATCCCATTGGGTACCATGGTGCACAATGTCGAGCTCACCATCGGCAAGGGCGGACAGTTAGGACGGGCAGCCGGAGTACAAATCCAGCTCCTGGCAAAAGAAGGCAACATGGCCACCTTGCGTCTGCCTTCTGGTGAAATGCGCCTGGTCCACATGGACTGCATGGCCACCATCGGACAACTGGGCAACCAGGATGCTAAAAACATCCGTCTCGGTAAAGCCGGTCGCAAACGCTGGATGGGAATCAAACCAACAGTTAGAGGTGTAGTTATGAATGCCGTCGATCACCCACACGGTGGTGGCGAAGGCAAAGCACCTATCGGTGGTAAGCCACAGACACCTTGGGGCAAGCCAGCGATGGGATACAAAACCCGTCGTGGTCGCAGACCGTCGGATCGTTTCATCATTAAGAGACGAACCAAGTAAGGAGGAGGAAACTGTGGGTCGATCGCTAAAGAAGGGACCGTTCGTTCATCCCTCGCTCATCAAAAAAATCGATGAGCTCAACAAGAAGAACGAAAGACGGGTTATCAAATCATGGTCGAGAGCATCGATGATCGTGCCCGACATGATTGGACATACGATTGCCGTTTATTCCGGCAAAAAACACGTACCAATTTACATCACAGAGCAAATGATTGGTCACAGACTGGGCGAGTTCGCACTGACCAGACTGTTCAAAGGTCACGCCGGTGGTGACAAGACAGCGAAACGAGGCTAAGCAAAATGGAAAGCAGAGCAATAGCTAAATGGATAAGAACCTCACCGCGCAAAATGCGCCGCGTAGTCAATGAGATTCGCGGCAAGAGCGCCGGCGAAGCTCTCGATATGCTCGAGTTCATGCCGTTCCGCGCTGCTCGCGAAGTGCGCAAGGTTGTCCACTCGGCAATGTTCAATCTCATTCATCACGAAAAGCATCCCATCTCGAAGGATGAAGCAAGACGATTGAAAGTCGTCGAATCCTTCGTCGATCAAGGCCCCTCAGCGGGAAGATGGCGCGCCAGAGCTCGCGGACGCGTAGCGCCGATCGTCAAACGATCGAGCCACGTCACCGTCGTTCTGTCGGATGTGTAAGAACGAAGAAGATTTTGTGTCGAGAGCTGAGAAAGGAAAGAGGTAAGAATCTTGGGTCAGAAAGTACATCCTACAGGTTTTAGGCTGGGTATCCACAAGCCCTGGGCATCGAGCTGGTTCGTCCAAAAGAAGGACGTCGCCCCTTTGATCGAGGAAGATCACAGGCTTCGCCAGTTTCTTGCTAAAGAGCTCGTCGGCGCCGGCGTATCTAAAGTAGACATCTCGAGAAAGGCCGATCAGGTTACCATCGAGATCTACACTGCCCGTCCAGGAATGGTCGTTGGCAAAGGTGGTCAGGGAATCGAAAACTTGACCAAGAAGTTAAAAGGACTACTGAATCGCACCGGTCTTGATATTCGTATCAACATCCTCGAGATAAGCCGTGTCGATCTTGAATCCAAACTAGTGGCCGACTCAATCGCTCAACAGCTGGAGAAGCGTGTTGCTTTCCGCCGAGCGATGAAGCAAGCGATTCAACGCTGCATGAGAGCCGGCGCTCTGGGAGTGAAAATTATGGTAGCAGGCCGCTTGGGCGGTGCTGAAATTGCCCGTACTGAATGGGCAAAAGAAGGACGTATCCCGCTGCAGACTTTGCGCGCTGATATCGACTATGGTGTCTCGGAAGCTAATACCGTTATGGGTATCATCGGCATCAAAGTTTGGATCTTCCGTGGCGAGCTCGAGCGTGGCACCATGTCTCCTCCCAACATCAAGACCCAATCGGATCGCTCGCAGGGCCAAGATTCCCGCGAGAGAGGCCAGATGAAACCTGGTCGCAGGACCAGAAAGGCAGGTTGATACCATGTTGATGCCAAAACGAACCAAGTTTAGAAAGCAGCACCGCGGCAGAATGTGCGGCACGGAAACCCGTGGTGTTCATGTCTCCTTCGGCGAGTACGGCTTGCAAGTTCTCGAGCCTGCCTGGATTACCTCCAGACAGATCGAGGCAGCCAGAAAAGCGATGACGAGAAGCGTAAAGCGTGGCGGACAGCTGTGGATCAGAGTTTTTCCAGATAAACCAGTAACCAAGAAACCAGCCGAAGTCCGTATGGGTTCCGGTAAGGGTAACCCTGAGTTCTGGGTAGCAGTCGTCAAGACGGGCCGCGTGCTCTTCGAGATGGCTGGAGTTCCGGAAAAAGATGCAAAGCATGCACTTGAGCTTGCTGCTCAAAAGCTGCCCATCAAATGTCGAATAGTCGAAAGACAACTCGGAGGTTAGTGACGTGAAGATTCAGGAAATTAGAGAATTGGGCCCTGAAGAGCTGAAGAGCGAGATCTCCGACACGAGAAAGACGATTGTCGAGCTACGCTTCCAACTATCAATGCGCAAGTTGGAGAGCCCTGCCCGCATCAGAAAAGCGAAGAAAAAGCTGGCCCAGCTTTTGACAGTCGAGAGCGAAAAAGCAAAAGGCACCATTCTGCCGGCGAAAAAAGAAAAGACAGCGGCTGCCAGTTAAACACTCGACTTACAAATACGAAGACCAGAGGTTTGAATAAAGAAGATGTCCAGGAAAGAGCTTTACGGAAAAGTCGTTTCCAACAAAATGCAAAAGACGGTAGTCGTCGCCGTTGAAAACCGCTTCCCGCACTCCAAGTACGAGAAGCAGATAGTGCGGACGAACAAATTCAAGGCTCACGATGAAGACAACAAATGCGACATCGGAGACATGGTGCGCATTCAGGAATGCAGACCACTCTCCAAAGACAAGCATTTCCGGGTCATCGCGATAGTCGAGAAGTCTCAGTCGGTGGCGAGCGCCGTGAGCGCACCCAAGGAGTCTGAATAATGATTCAACAAGAAACAAGACTAACGTGCGCGGACAATACAGGAGCCAGATCGCTCCAGTGCATCCGTGTCCTTGGCGGCTCCGGCAAGAAGTACGCCTCGGTGGGCGACAAGATTGTGGCAGCAGTAAAAGAAGCGCTACCCAATATGCCCGTAAAAAAATCTGACGTCGTGCAGTGTGTTGTAGTGCGCGTCAAGCATACTCTTCGCCGTCCGGACGGCTCGTCAATTCGTTTCGACGACAATGCCGCCGTTATCATCCAGAAGGATGGCAACCCTAAAGGCACACGCGTCTTCGGACCAGTTGCCCGCGAACTCCGCGACAAAGAGTACACCAAGATAGTCTCGCTCGCTCCGGAGGTTCTATAGAGATGGGTTATATAAAGCCAGCAAAACCACCGAAGTCTGCCAGAAAAGTAAAACCAGGCCTGCGCTTTTGCAAAGCTCCTCATTCCGCCAAAGTGAAGAAGGGTGGCGTGACTGTCGTATCGGAAGCTCTGGTGAAGAAGGGCAGAACCAACCTTGTACCCAAGGTTCATGTGAAACGTGGCGACCTGGTCATGGTCGTCTCCGGTTCAGAGAAACTGGGTAGAGGCAAGACCGGAAAAGTATTGAAGGTCATCCCCAAAACAGGAAAGGTGATCGTGGAAGGGATCAATATGGTCTCGCACCACACCAAAAAATCACCAATGGGCCAGGGCGGCATCGTTGTGAAAGAAGCCCCCATCTTCGCCTGCAAAGTAATGCTCTTCGATCCGGAAAGCAAGAAGCCTGTCAGAAAAGAGTTTCGTAAGAAGCTCAGCCTCTAATAATCATTAGAAGGAAATTTGTTAGACCAAACGATAAATCGAATCGGCAAAGCAGATCGATAGAGGATCGGAATCAAAATGATTAACGCCAGAGAGCACTATGAGCACACAGTAAGAGCGCTGAAAAAGAGCTTCAGCTACACCAACGAGATGCAGATTCCCCGCGTTGAGAAAGTAGTAGTAAATATGGGTCTTGGCGAAGCAACCGCTAACGCCAAAGTGATCGAGAGTGGTGTCAAAGACCTCACTACCATCACCGGACAGAAGCCAATCGTCAATCGCGCTCGCAAATCGATTGCTACTTTCAAAGTAAGAAAGGGCAACCCGGTGGGCATCTCAGTAACCCTGCGCGGAAAAAGAATGTACGACTTTCTCGGCAAACTAATGCATATAGCCTTGCCCCGTATCAAGGACTTCCGGGGACTTTCCCCCAAGTCGTTCGACGGGCGTGGCAATTACTCATTAGGAGTCAAAGAGCAGTTGATTTTCCCGGAGATCAGCTACGAGAAGATCGACGCCACAAGAGGAATGGACATTGCCATCGTCACGACCGCCCGCACCGACCAAGAGGCGCTGGCGCTGTTGAAAGAGATGGGAATGCCCTTCCGCAAGTAACCACAAGGAATAGAGAGGACACAAAACGTGGCCAAAACATCAATGATCGACAAAGAGCACAAGCGCCGAGTACTTGTTGCCAAAGGGAAATACCCACGCGTTCGGCTTCATAACCGTTGCCGTATTTGCGGACGCCCCAAAGGCTACTATCGTGACTTCGGACTCTGCCGTCTCTGCTTGCGCAAGATGGCTCACGAAGGCAAGCTTCCTGGCGTAACTAAGTCGAGTTGGTAGGAGTAAGTAAATGCCCGTAATAGACCCAATCGCTGACATGTTCACACGAATCAGGAATGCCACACGAGTGCATTCTCCTGTAGTTGAGATGCCCGCATCCAAGCAAAAAGTCGCTATCGCCGAGCTGCTTCGCAACGAAGGCTATATCGCCTCCTTCGAGACCAAGGACCTGGGTACGCCCAACCAGAAAATGAGGATCGTCCTCAAATACGGTCCCAAAGGGGAGCAGGTGATCCAGGGTATCCGGCGCACCAGTCGCCCCGGCTTGAGAGTGTACCGTTCCGCCAGGAAGGTGCCACGAGTCTACGGCGGTCTGGGAATTGCCATCATCAGCACCAGCCAGGGTTTGATGACCGATCGCCAGGCAAGAGGCAACAAGGTCGGTGGCGAGATTATGGGATTCATCTGGTGACCATTCACCGATAGACCCACAGCCAGAGCTTGTTGAGAAGATCAGGCAAACTCTATAGAGGAAGAGAA
>CAYTDR010000529.1:0-4617 GCA_964436185.1 uncultured Candidatus Obscuribacterales bacterium
GCCGCTCAATGCACTGTCATGCTGCGTAGATTGAGCCATTTATCGAGGTCCTCATGTTGGGCTTGTGCGCTACCATCATTCAAACTATGGTGCCGTTTAAGCCTGGTTCCGTCCTTGCTTCCCTGGTTGGGCTGCCGCCCATCAAGCGCTCCAGCGGGTTATACGTTCGCTGGAATTTTGTCTTCGACGACTTCGGCAAACATCATCGAGACCACATCACCGGCAAAACTCATGAGATCCTTTGCCGCAGCTTTGCCTTCCGGAGAAGACACCGATGCATTCAAAGCTTCCATGGTTTCGAAATAAAGCTTCATTCCTTGCTCTCCACTGCCCGATTATCAACGACTCGCACCGCCTTGCCTTCGCTGCGCGGTACCGTTCGTGGTTTCATCAAACGAACGTCGGCCGTCAGTCCAAGTAAGTCTTTAAGAGCATCGCAGACCTTGCCATTCAAAAGGGTAAGCTCGCTACGGTTCTTGTCGAAACTCCCCAGGCGATCGACCAGCTCTTCCTTGACCTCTACATGAATCTCGATGGTATCAAGCGCCCGCTTCTTGCCCAGAACAATCTGGTAGTGGGGCGACAGCTCATCTATATTAAGCAGAACCGTCTCGACTTCCGAAGGAAACAGATTCACACCTCTGACGATCAGCATATCGTCAAGCCGGGCGCGCACTCGTTCCATCCGCATCATGGTCCGACCGCAGACGCATGGCTCCGGATAAAGCCGCGATATGTCTCCGGTTCTGTAGCGGATTACCGGGATCGCTTCTTTCGTCAAACTGGTGAAGACCAATTCGCCTTCTTCGCCAAAATCCAGTCGCTCTCCGGTTTCCGGAGAGACAATCTCAGCAAGGAAATGATCTTCCCAAATGTGCAAACCCCGCCTGCCTTCCATGCACTCCATCGAAACACCAGGACCCATGACCTCAGAAAGACCATAGATGTCGAGCGCCTGGATCTCGAGTGCAGACTCAATCTCCTTGCGCAGCTCTTCGGTCCATGGTTCCGCACCGAATATGCCGATTTCGAGCTTGATTGAGTGGCGCGAAATTTCGAGGTCCGCCATCAATTGCGCGATGTTGAGAGCGTACGATGGTGTGGAGCAGAGCACTCTGGCACCGAAATCTTGCAAAAGAAGGATCTGCTGTTGCGTTCGTCCACCAGAAGCGGGGACGACTGTGGCTTTGAGATTCTCTGCACCGTAATGCACTCCGAGACCGCCGGTGAAGAGCCCGTATCCATAGGCATTATGGATAATGTCTCCAGGACGTGCGCCGCCAGCGGCTAGAGAACGAGCACAGACTTCCTTCCAGTTCTCCAGATCGCGGTCGGTGTAGCCAACCACAGTCGGTTTACTTTTGGTGCCTGAGGAGGCATGAATTCGGCGGACTTCCTGAGTAGGAACGGCAAAGAGACCAAACGGATAGTTTTCGCGCAGGTGGGTCTTCTTCGTGAAGGGGAAGTTGACCAACTCAGAGAGCGATGAGATGTCGGCAGTGACCCCTGCCTTGTCGAAAGCTTGGGTGTAGAACGGGACGTTTTCGTAGACTCGCTTGAGGGTCAGCTTCAGATGTTCGAGCTGAATTGCTTCCAACTCTTTGCGGGAGAGACATTCTTTGCTTTTATTGAAAATAAATGCTTTTTCTCTTGCAGACACGTTCACGACCAACACCGTTGCCCCGTTTGTGACGAAGAGCAATCATAACCGCATATTACAAGCAAGTTGGTATTACTTAGGAAGCCTCAATAATCGGCTGGAAGTTTGCACGAATACTTCCTTGCAACCGAGCAAAGACTAAGACCTGGGGACTGGAAGGCGACCATGTTGTGATGGCCGACGGACGTATCAGGAGTCGGGCATCCAGACCTGAACCGTTGTTCCCAGGGCAGCAGGCTGGCAAAATATCGACAGTGACGCACGAGAATTCGATCATCCATCCGTCGATAGTTCTTCGAGCGCTTCGCGCTAGCGTGGCGCCTGTTTCGCCGGGCTTTTTCGCAGTTTCTCGAAATTTGGTGGTACTACAGTAGAAAGCTCTATAGTCCGTCCGTCTTTCAGCTTCACCTGCGGCTCTATCAAGCCAAGATGATAGACCGTCCAGGTTCTCAGCTTACCTCGCCGGACGATGTGCAGTCGCAGCTTAGCGCTGACAAGCCGCGGCAGGCTCGCCTCTATTTCTGCCGACGACATCCGGCTGCCGTCGGCGCGAACCACCGGACCTGCGTCGCGAGGATGAAGGTAGCGGACATAATCTTTGCCAAGCGCTTCGGCTATGTCGTCCTCCAAATTCTCGTAAACGTACGACTCGTCTTTGGGCTCCTTGCTTGGTGAACCGTCAGCTGAATCCGATTGCTCAGCATTGTCGCTACCGGTCTTCTGGGCTTCCTCGACTGCCTTGTCGCTGGCGCTCATTGGCTGTGTTGATCCATCTGCCTTTTTTGCCGGACTCTGCTGATCGGGCTTGTATTCAATATTCTTGCTCGCTTCGGGCCGAGCGACCACACCCGCTTTAAGCGATGGACGCAAACGCAGCGTAAACCCTCTCCAGACATCCTTATCCGGGTTCTGCGCAAACTTCTCCAGCTCCTCAGCCGTCATCTGCTCACCATACGCCATTTTTAACGGAAGCAGGTATGGTTGGAATTTTCCTTCATTAAAGGAAAGATTGACATCAGCGACTACATCTTCAGGCGTTTGCCAGGGCAAGATACCGCCGGCTCTGTTCTCATTCTCGATCGGTATCACACGCTCGCCACCAAACCCGAACTGACGGCCCATCATAAAAGCGAGGTTTGGCTCTTGCGCTGACGAATAGATCAAATACGAAACCCAACCCCCTTTACGCGGGCAGTTGCAGGCGTTTCCGCCGAAGAGCCGCACAGTTTCCTTGTAATCACCTTTGGCTACGCTGGCGAGAAACTGCCGTTCGCAATCGAGCGGATTGCTTGTAGCCGAAGATTGAAACAATACGACGCCCACGATAATGAGGACGGTAAGGAGAAGGGCTGGGTAAAGGACTCGCATAAGACTAATCTAACAAGAAATTAGCGGCATGTTTTCAGTCAAGAGACGAACTGGAAACCTTGCCCGGCTATTCTAAGGGAATATATTCCTTCCTTGCCGAGAGCGTGCTTCCTATGGCTACACTTTCCAGTGAACTCATTATCCTGTTTTTCGCGCTAACCGCAACTGTCTTTCTCTGGAGATTCATCAGAGATAAGGAGCAAAAAAACTTTTCCTCAGAAGGATTCGCTTCCTCCTGGAAAATCCTTCTCGCGCTTTTGATTCCATTCTCGGCGCTCATTTTTTCATGCCAGACGATCGGACTGAAAGTCGCATCGTCTCTGCCGTTTTTTGCTGGTGGCATGGTACTGCCATATGTATTGAGAAACCTCGGACTCTCGCCGCTTTTGCGCTCTCTGGCGCTGTTGGCGGCGGCCGTCGGCTATACGCTTCTCGTCCCCGCAGACGACTTCAAAGTTCCTACGGCCGCATTGCTTGCCGGATTGCTGATCTGGAAAGCAGCAGAAAATTTCCTGCTCAATGAAAAGAGCACCCTGGAAGACGTCGTCCCTACATTCCTCTGGTTGGTGGGAATCTACTGGACACGGCTGGTTGACGGACCGTCCGTGCTCGCCATTCATCAAAAGCTGATTCTGAGCACGTTCATCGTCGCCATTTTCGTTCGCTGGATCCAGGGTCCTTTCTTGAAAGAGGACAAGCTCTACGTCAAACGAGTGACGCTTGCAACTGCCGGCGGGCTGATGTTGCTCGTTCTGGTGACCAAGTTAATTGTAGCCATGGAACTGGCACGAATCTGCGTGATTGCTGGTGCCGGATTCTTCCTTTCCTATCTGATGGCTGCCATGGAGAACTCCGCCGACGAAGACACGACGGCAATGAAAGCCTTCAAACAGCTTCTTTTCATCGGCATCTTCTCGCTTCTAGCTACCCGACTGTTTGGAACCCTCGGACTGATCGTTCTGGCCGCCACCACGCTCATCGCCACCACATCCAGTGCCGTCTGCATAGCAGCGTTATTCTGGGGATCGCGCGCGTTACTGCAGGCATTCGTTTTCGACTACAACAGCAACATGACCGGCATCAATATCATGCACAACTACACAGGTGCAGCTCTGTATGCTGGCTTCTTGATCGCCGTTTCTTTAAGTCTGCTGATCAAGAACAGCCATGACAAACGCTCCTGCGCCCTCCTCTTCCTTGCGGCATGCGTCATCGCCCCGGCCAGTGCCAACTATTTTCTGCATGCCGAGCCGACTTCCAGCCTGCTTGTATCGTCTCTGGCGGGATGCGTTATCATCAGCATCTTTGCTAAATCCTTCTTCGGGAAGGAAGTCGACGGCAATGAAAATGTTATGCTAGCCCCAGCGCTGCTCTCTACCGTGGCAGTGCTGACCGCCGAGTTTATCGAAATGGGAAATGCAGCCGAGACCGAGCAAAAGTTGATCGCTCTGGCCGCGTTATCTGTGGTGTCGAGCCTTGTTCTCGCCGCAGCGGCATTCCTGGCCAAACGCGAAAACGGCTCAGGCACCGATAACTCGCAGGCACCATCGGAAGCCTGACGACCTCAAGACCTAAATTGCTCAACGGTT
>CAYTDR010000529.1:4627-5892 GCA_964436185.1 uncultured Candidatus Obscuribacterales bacterium
AAACATCTAGAGCAGGAATAATCTAGGAAGGACAGGAGGATTATTCTTGCAAATTCGAAGATTCGTTTGCTCCGCATTGGTTGCAGCAATAATGCCAACTGCCGCGTTTGCCGCTCCAAACCCAGGTCTGGAAGCTTCTGCTCAGGCCCTTCTGGAGAAGCAGCAATTTGCTGACGCTGTAACCAAAGCTACGCAAGCAATAAAGGAACACCCTCAAAGCGACAAGGCACATATAATCAGAGGAACAGCCTTCAATGCACTCGGACAACAAGACAAGGCTATCGCTGACCTGATCAAAGCAGTCGAGATCAATCCCAAAAATGACGGGGCTTTCAACTTGCTGGGCTATGCCTACAATCAGGCCGGACAACCCAAACGAGCTATCGACTATCTTACCTCGGCAATCGGGTTGAACTCAAAAAACGTTTTTGCATACGAGAACCGCGCTGAAGCCTACAATAAAATGAAAAGTTGGAAGAGGGCGATAGAAGACTGCAACAGCGCAATTAGCCTGGCTTCTCCGAAAGTGAATGCGGGCGTTATGCCTGCCGCTTATATCAGCAGATCATTTGCTTACCTCGAGACAGGTCAACACGCCCTTGCGCTGGCTGACTGCAACAAGGCAATATCACTAGATCCCAAAAACGCAGGTGCATACAACAACAGAGCCAACGTTCAATATGTGATGCGGCACTTCGACAACGCGATCGCCGATGCGAAGAAGGCGATTACTCTGGACAGCTCATCTCCGGAGCCGTTCAATCTGCTAGCCAAAGTCTATCTCACTCTCGCACAAGATAATCGAAACAAAGCGATGAAGATAGAGAGAGAACTTTCTGGCATAAAATAACCGCAACCAGGCGGCTTCCGCCTGCCGTGTCTAATCCAGGACCACGACGATGAACTCGCAAGCCGACATCTGCCCTAGCTGCAATAAACCCAAGACCGGCAAAAGTGGCGGTTTGATTACGCAGATGATCGAGGTTTGTCTTTGCGATTCAATTGATCTGGACGCAACTCCGCAATCGAAAACTTGCAGAAACTGTCGCAAGCCGATAGGTTCAAGCGCTGCCGGCTCAATTACACAGTTTGTCTTCAGTCCCGGTCGCTGCCAGTGTGAAGTGCCCGAGCCGATGGACTCACCACAATCAGCAGCTTCCCACCACGTTTTCGAAGGGTTCCTTTTGCGCGAAAAAGAGGAGCCTGAGCTCGAGCTAGACTCAAAATACTTTCCCACCGACCGCTATCACCCTTTAGTCGAGGTG
>CAYTDR010000530.1:0-5890 GCA_964436185.1 uncultured Candidatus Obscuribacterales bacterium
GTCAGAGGAGTCACCGCCGACTCTGGTAGTAAAGGCATGAAGAACGTTGTTCGCCTGCAGAAGAGGCGAGAAAACGAGTCGAATGCCATTCAGCGTCTTCTCAGTCCAGCTATTCTTCATCAGCGCCAGACGCCGCAGATCATCAGATTTTGTAATCAAGTTATGGATAAACCTCCGCAAACGTTGATCGATTGTCCCGTGATTCCCTTCGCTCTCTCTGAGCAAAGGAACGCCACCAAATACGCAACCTCATCCGGCTCGATAAACCGCATCTGGGGCACAGAGAGCCTGGCAATGTCAATCGAATCCACTCTCTCGATCTGATTGAGCTCACACCAGCGGTCATCCTCAAGTTGATTGCGCGCCAGCTTGGTGTCCACCCAGCCGGGACAGACTGCGTTAACGGTGATACCATGCCGAGCAACTTCCAGGGCTTGCGACTGCGTCAAGCCAATCAACCCGAACTTGGAGGCCGTGTAACCAGCGCCGAAAATCTCGCCTTTTTGACCAGAGATCGATGACATGTTTATAATCCTACCCCATTTCCGTTCGATCATTGTTGGTACAACCGCCCGGGAGAGCTGAAAGGGAACAGTAAGATTGACCGCCAGACTATTTTCCCAGCGCAGTTTGCTGGAGGCAGAATCGTCCTCCACCGTGTCAGTTTCATATACTCCGGCGTTGTTTACCAATATATCGATGGGCTTGAACGTGCTGTCTATGGCTGTCACTAGCTCTGCGACAGCACTCTCTTCGCTGAGATCGCAAACGAAGATATTGCCGTCTCCATCGTTCGACTGAATCTCTTCCAAGACTTCGCTTAACGATTCCTCTCGTCGTCCTGACAATATGACGGAACAACCGAGTGAGGCGAGCTCAAAAGCAATCGCGCGCCCGATTCCACGGCTGGCACCAGTAATCAACGCTCGTTTGCCTGCAAGGCTCATTTGAACCGCCTCTATCGCTTACAATTCCAGTTGCTTAATTCTAAATCCATATCCTTAAATCTTGTTACACCAAGCTAACACGCCTGATACACAACAGTTCTTGACCACCCACCTCCCAGTAGATATGTGTGGGCTTATGTATCTCTCAGAAACCATTATGGGAACATTGCTAAACTCTGTCAGTCTAACGGTCCATGAAAGGCACCAACCCGCGACGGACTGACGTTTTAAGGAATAGGTCGCAATACGACCATGACCATGCAGCAATCGTTGGTTGAATTTGAGTAAGTAGGGGAAATCCATGAACTGCATCACCAATTTTTCACTTAAGAAGAGGCTCGTAGTGAGCTCGATCGTCCTCAGTCAGATCTTATGCATGTCACCTGCGACCGTGTTCGCCGCGGATAGCACCGTCAGGCTGGCTGGTCAAGCGGTGATCACCAATCTCAATAGTGCTGGTTCCATGACGGCGGAAGCACGCGCAGAACAAGTTCAGCAAAATCTGGACAATGCGCTTGTCGCATCAAAAGACAGAACCCCTGCTTCGGTCAACATAACCTATGTTAAGGGCCTGCCTGTCGTCACAGTAGGTGGCTATCAAGTTATCACCGTAGACAGTGCCAGTGCCAAGTCGGCAGGCACAACTCCAGCAGTCCTTGCGCAACGGTGGGCAGACGCTCTTCGTGGTGCCTTAAAGGATCAATCGAGTGTTCAATCTTATGTCGCGCACCTCTCCGGTGACTACGCTTCAAGCGCACCGCCGGCAACGCAGGCACCGCCTCCTCCGCAGCAAACCGCGCAGCAAGGTGAGTACTTTGGTAGCAATACTCCGCAGCAATACAATAACTACAACAATGCGCCACCACCGTCCAGAGGCCCGGCTTACGGAGCTCAGGTAGGTTATAACCAACAGCAGCAGCAACCACCAGGTTATGGCGCGCCACCGCCCAACGGTTATCGTCAGGGTCGAGTGGCCTATGCACCGGCAGGTTTGATGATGGATGCGACCTTGGCTACCTCAATCTCCACACAAGTGGCGAGAACAGGTGATCTAGTGCAAGCCACTATCGGCTCGCCCATCAACTTGGGAGAAGCACAGATTCCGGCAGGTTCAGTCTTGATCGGCCAAGTAACCGATGCGAAGGGTGGACGTTATCTAGGTCTTGCCGGTAAGTTAGGTGTCGAGTTCAACAGACTAAGAACTCCCGACGGCATCGAAACCCCGATTTCCGCTCACATCGAAGGTGGAATAGGCAAATACGAAGAAAATAAAGATGGTGTCATGGCTGGTGAGACGTGGAAGACGAAAGCCGGTCAGGGCGCAATTCGCGGCGCTGCAGGAGCTGGCTTGGGAGCCGCTCTCGGTACTGCAGTGGGCGCTATCGCTGGTGGCAAACGGGGCGCAGGCAGAGGCGCCTGGTCCGGTACCGCGATCGGTGGCGGTCTCGGTGTGACTCAGAGTCTTGTAGCCCGAAAAGGCAAAGAGGTAACGATTCCCTCCGGTACTCGCATCAAAGTCCAGCTTGACCAGCCGGTAACGCTTGCCGGTGGGGGACCTCTTCCTTATTCGGGAGCCTATTGAGTTAGCTAGTAGTTCGTGACTAATTGAAGTGCTTGAAAGACCCGTGACCATGTTGCGGGTCTATTCATTCTATGAATAAACACGATGGATTGAACTAACTTGAGCTTCAAGGTCGCAGAGGTCGGGTATTTCGTAGTCGGTGGTCCGTTTGCACTGCGCGGATATCCTACTCGAGTTAGCTGTTGAAGCGCTTGAAAGGCTGGTGAATGGACTGCGGGTCCCTTCGTGCAACCAGTGCGAAGAAAGTCGAGTACCTCTTAACCAACCAGCGGTCTGTTTCACTGCGCGGACATCCTACTAGAGTTCATAAGTTGAAGCGCTTGAAAGACTGGTGACCGTGTAGCGGATCTCTTCATGCGATGAGTAACGATGGATGCCTGCCACCCTCACGGATTCGAAATTCGCTGTCGGCGAGACTTTTTATTCAGCGAAAAGAGCTGCCGGCGAGATATTCTGGCGTTTCCTGCCATATTCACCATAGACTCCTCGCAAATCCCTTGGCACCTCTCCACTGCCGAGCGGGCTTGCTCCTTCAGCATCCTGAAACAACTCCATGGTCGCCATTGCGCCGTCCGAATCGAACGTCTTTCCTGTCCATAGTTTGGCCAAGTGCAGCCGCTTTGTCAGACGCTGATCGTCACCAGGCTCGAGCTTGATGCCGGTACGCCATACCGTGAGTACTTTCAAGTTCGGGCAAGCCGAGAGAACGGACAATCCTTTCAAGGTCACTTTCTTGTTGCCTTCCAGATCGAGCACCTCGAGCCTCCCCATGCCCGCCAATTCCTTGAGACAGAGGTCATCCATATCGCAATCCCGCACGGACAAATAAATCAGTCTGGTCAGCCGCCTCAAGTTCTTAATACCGCGGAAGGTGATTCTCTTCGTTTTGAATAATCGCAATTCTTCGATACTATTGCAGCGCGAAAGCATTTCGAGATGCTCGTCGGTCACACCTGCCCTACTGAGCAAAATCCACTCCGGCTTCAACCTGACAATATTGCGAACATCTTCATCCGATACGGGCGTATCTACAATAATCACGGGTATTCTTGCGAGCCGCTCTGCCGATGCGGCAAGCAACTTGGAGCCGGCCGGATTGATAAAGAGAAACGACATTGGCGGTCCTGCGACAATAACCGTCTTTGATTTCTTTCGCTCAATATGCAACATCGATTCGACGGGCTTCTTATTGGACACTTCGCTTTTCTCAGGAGAGAGTGTGTGCATTATCACAAATGCAAAAGCGGCGACGAAAACAAGTGCCACTACCGCTAGAACCAGTACCATAGGGGAAAATCTGATCGATTTATCCGATCGGGCAGCCGATTCTCGTTGGCTCAAGCCGGGCTCTTGCGACTCCCGTGATTCCTCGGACTCTTTTTCCCAACTACTCTCGTCGATCTCAGATCGAAGTTGTGACATAGATTGAATTCGATCCTCGGGAAATCTGGCGATCATCTTCTCGAACAGTTTCCGCAATGACTCGGGTAGGTGTGCGTCTGAAGACAGGGTCGGTCTATTGGCGGCATCAAGATGCATCTGAATGGTTTCAAAGACGGTATCACCAGCAAACGGAGGTTTTCCAGAAAACATTTCGAAGGCGATGCAACCGAGCGAATATATATCTGATCGCTCGTCGACTGGAATTCCCAAAGCCTGCTCCGGACTTAAGTATCGGGGTGTGCCGATTATCTCGCCACTCTTGGTAAGTGTTTCACTTCCCGGATGTTGTTTTATCTTGTCCGGATCAATACCTTCTTGGCGAACCTGCACGCGACGTGCTACGCCGAAGTCCAAGAGTTTTACGGTGACGGTCCCGCTATCAATTTTGACCATGACGTTGCTGGTTTTGAGATCTCGATGAATGATCCCAGCGCCGTGAACAGCACACATCCCGCCTGCGATTTGCGCCAGTATTTGGAGAGCGGTAGATAAATTGAGCACACCCTGACGAGCCAATAGCTTTTTAAGCGTCACGCCCTCGATCAACTGCATCACAAGGAACGGCTGGCCATTTCCCGTCACACCAAAGTCATATGTTTCAACCACGTTGGTATGAGATATGGTGCTAGCTACTTTAGCCTCTCTATGAAAGCGAACGAAGTCGTCATCATTCAACTCCCTCCCCGACAGAGTTTTAACCGCCACAACTTTGCCGAGCTTCAGGTCTCGCGCTTTGAAGACAGAGCCCATACCGCCTTCACCGATCAGTTCCGTCAGCCTGTAGCGGTCGGAAATAGTGTCTCCAACCCTCCAAGTTTTGCCTGGTATCTCCTGACTCGGGTCAGTGCTCATAGTCTGGATTTACTTCAGTGGAACTGTCGCTGCTCGATGTTCGTTCCGTTGCGACTGACGTCAACGCATCTAGAAGCCTGTCTCTATCAGTTTTCGTTGAGGGTAGTAGGGTGCTCATACAATCCATTATATCTGCTGCAATAATCCATCTATTCACAGCCTCCTGCCACAAGCCTTCAGCACTGCGAATAGGACAGATGATCTCTATACCAAATCTGTTTGCGCGATTGGGACAGGGTCTTCTCGTTTAACAGTTGCTGTGCTGCCAATTGAAGCAATGATTATGCACGTAATTGCTATGAGCTGCACTGTAGTAAGCGTCTCGCCTAGAATAAGCCATCCGGAAATGGCACCGACTGCAGGTTCGGTACTTAGCAGAATTCCAAAGGTCTGCTTGGGCAGTCTCTTTAACGCATACATTTCCAAGGAGTACGGAATCGCACTGGAAAGAAAGGCGACAGCAAGTCCTAAACATACCCACTGGGGACTCAGTAGTGCTGTACCGGAATGGACGATACCAAAGGGAACAACGACGAACGATGCCACTAACAACCCGAGAGATGTCACTTGACCCGCATGCGCCGACCCAGCTCTCTGCCCAAAGACAATGTATAAGGCCCAGAGAACTGCGGCAGCAAGGATAAACGACAGCCCAGTCGGGTCCAAGCCGCCCGCAGGCTGTCCCAATGGAAGCAAAAGCAGCAGCCCGACAACCGCACATCCTATCCATACGAAATCGATTGCGCGTCGAGAGGAGAATACTGCCAACGCCAGAGGTCCGGTAAATTCGATCGCAATTGCAATGCCCATTGGAAGCGTGCGAATCGCCATGTAGAAGCAGAGATTCATCGCTCCCAGGGTGACACCGTAAAGGAAGATTCGCTTTGCCGACTCTTTAGTCAACCGAATGCGCCATGGACGCCAGAACAAGATAAGCATCAACGCTGCAAATCCGACCCGATACGACGTCACACCCTCAGCGCCAAGAATTGGAAAAAGCGACTTGGCATATGACGAGCCAACGCAAAGCGACACGACCGAACCAAGCACTGCACTTGGTGCCAGT
>CAYTDR010000531.1:0-5890 GCA_964436185.1 uncultured Candidatus Obscuribacterales bacterium
GACCTCTAACGGATATACTCGGCGGGCAATTTTCTGGTCTTTCAACAGTGCTTGTCCGGCCTCTAAAAACTATACGAGACCCGGCATGGAAGTCGTTTTTGAGAAACGTCGAACGTAGTCTGATTCGATTTTAAGTCTTTAGTGAACCACAATTCATACAAGCTAATAAAAGACTTTAATCATTAAAAGCAACTGCCTGGAGTAGTATTCGCCGAAATCAGGGGCGGTAGAACTCGCTTGCAATTCCGGGATCCAGTGATTACGATTAGCAATGGTTAAATTGGATCTCGATGTTACTAGATATGGTGACCAGGCTGTCAAACAGCAGATTGTTTTTAGCTTGTATCTCTCTTGTTGCTCTCGACCTTTCCCTGAGTCCCTCTGTCTGTGCTCGGGCAAGAGACGCCAGTCTCGTTACTGCCGGACTGAGCTCGAGTATCAGCGCTATCGGCGCGGTCCAAGATCCGGCTGATACCATTCAATCATCTAGTACCAGGGGCAGTAGCGCAGTCTCTCAATCGAGCAAACAGGAAAATACCGCCTCTGGTGACACTGTTTCTCCAAAAAGCAAGGCAGATCGGGAGAAGGCGGCCAAGAAGCTATACGCCAAAGGTATCGACTACAAGCGCCAGAACGATTCCGGCCGCGCTCTAATCGAGTTCCTCAAAGCCACCAAAGAGGATCCTGAGAACGTCAAAGCCTATTACGAGCAAGCGTTGATTTTCAGAGAAAAGGGTTTTTACAAGCTCGCTACTACCAGGCTGGAGCAGGCACTCGCTATCAATCCCTCATTCCAGCGAGCGCGCGTTCTTCTGGCGGCCCTACAGTTGGAGCAGGGCAATGTGCCGGATGCAGTTCATAATCTGGGGAAAATGGGCACGGCGCTGGGAATCCCGCAAGTTCAGAAAGACCGGATGGAAGAGCAGGTGGAGACATCCGGACATCATGACGGTGAGGCAGAAGAGTCACCGGCGATGATACTGCAATCGCTTCATGCCCAGATTCCGCTGCCCATTCTCAAGCCGTTGCAGGCTCAGGAAGATACAGCTGCCGCAGAGCCCTCGCTGTTGCGCCCAGTTATCGGCACTGAACCGGGGACGAAAGTTGAAGAGACCAAGCCCTCCAGGCGAATCAGATGGAGAGGAAGCAGTCGGCAGAAAGCACAGAAGAGGTTGGAGAAGAAGTACAAAAAATATAGCCAGTTCAATCAGAGCGAAAACAATGGAAGGTTCAGATTCAGTCATTGGTTGGCTCGTATTCTCCCTTGGTCAGCGTCCACCTCTAAAGAAAACATATCGAAGCCCGCTCCGGAGAAGGCTCCGGAGAGTAGCGTGCCGGCAGTTGCAGAAGCCATCGAGACGGTCCATCATGAGCAGTTGCCACAGGCAGAAGGCAAAGAGAAGAATGAGAAGGAGAGCGTCAATCGACCTGCACGAAAAGGGGAAGCTCAAATCTGGGACGGTTGGGATCATCCTCTCGATCCGAGCCCTGAGCTGAAAGAACAAAAAGCCAAAGCCTCCTCTCTAACGTTTGTCGATAAAGATCGTCCCACTGCTGTTCATGATGACGTCGAGCTTGCGCAGCCCGTGGAAGATTCTGAAGCGCCTTCTAAACGAGAGAAGAGACGCGCACCAAAACGTTATATCTGCACGGATTGTCATTACCCGCATGCTTACTCGCCGGACGCCCATCCGGAGTCTGCTCGTCATCACGTTGAAGGTGCGAATGCACCTCATGTGACCAAGTCCAATGTGACGGACAAGGCCGATCAACCACCAGAAAAGAAAGCCGTGGCATTCAAACAATCTGCCATCGGCGATGGTGCCCTCAAAGAAAAATCAGAGAAGCTGATCGCTCAAGAGGATGAGTGGACGAAACGATTGGAAGAGCTGAATAGAGATGGCACCAGTTCGCTGAAAAATGGTGAGGCGTTCATGTTCTCCGAGGATAGCGGAGAAGCGGTTCTATTCCTGGAAGACGGTCGCAAGATTCGCAGGAGCATCGCGGCGCCAAAGGCAACAGCCGAAGTAGTAAAGATGCGCCGTCCGGATACGTTGATACCGAAGGAGCTCATGTACGATACGTCCTTGCTTGGAAAGATCGTGCAAACACAAACTCAGGCTCAACAACCGCAAACAAAACAACGTCCACGAGTGACGAAGAAAACTCCTGCTGAGAGTCCACAGCCGGCAATTCGCGAGCCTCAGGAACCACCGCCGAAGTTCCAACTCGAGGAGTTGACAGACAATCCGGATGGGTTCGTTAACTGGCTGAAGGGTTTGATGCGTCTATAGCTAACGTCTCGGACTTAGTTTTCCATCGATGAAAGGATCCATTCGTTGAACGAGCTAGCGTTGTAGTCCATGAAGTTATGACCGGCCATCTCGAAAATCTTCAAAGTTGAGCCTGGAACCAGCCTGTGCAGATGCTGGACGTAGAAACACGGAGCTACCGGATCCCATCTGCCTGCCGCAAAGTGCACGGGACAGCTGACGGGAAGAGGCTGTGAGATATAGTCGAGCGCGTGAAAGTTATCGACAATCTGACGCAGGGTATATGCGTCCGTCTCCAAAAGAGTGCGCTCACGCCAGGCAAGGCGCTGATGTAGCTTGCTTCCTCGCATTGCCTTGAACGGGCCGGCGAGGAAGAGTTTGAAGGCCGTAGCCATTCCAGGCAGGACGCGACTGGGAAATGCTGCTAACAGAAGGCGTTCCACCATCTCTTTGTGGCGGTTGGCGATAGTCAAACTGATGATCGATCCAAGCGAATGACCTAGAAAGATGGCTGGCTTAGTGACTTCCAGGTCCTCCAGGGTGTCTAGAACATCTTGGATATGAACTTCCAGATCCGTCGGTTCACCCGGTTCGTCGGACCCACCATGTCCTCTCAAGTTGATCAGAATGCATCGGTGCCCTCTCTCGACTAGTGGCGGTATCTGTGCTTCCCACATGTGAGCGCTGGATCCGGTCCCATGTATAAGAATGACGTCAGGGCGTTGAGCTAGGTCGGTCGCCGGCTCCTTTTTCTCAACTAATAGCTTCACGACTGCAACTCCCGCTTTGGTCGATCCTTTGTTGTTCGTGGACAGGGCCACATCTTGTTATTTTACCGTAGTTGTCGCGAAACGCCCGCTGTCTGCAACAATCGAGCAACTGAATATTGGAAAGGGCCTTCACTACTGGCTGTCTGCTGATTGGCTCAAGATGCCAGAACCATCGAACTAAGTGAGCGACAAGAGGGCCGCACACCCTCGCCCTTTCCCGATGACAAGCAGTTTGACCGTGGGTAGCGCCCGCGTTGCCGCTGACAGACTAAGGCATACGCGATTCTGACGCACTTTTGTATACAGCGCCACTATCCATGCAGGTCCTGAGCGACACCTCGAGCGGATGACGTTCGACAACCCTTCCTTGTTGAGTTCAAGGAACCAGGGAGCCTGCGGCGGAGTGAAGAACCAGAACCTGGACGAAACTTACGAGCCCTTGAGCAGCGCTTCGCGAGCCGCTGGATTGATTTTGACGTCCGCCATGTCCAGAATTATCTGGGCAATGTCATAAACAGCGTCAACCCGGTCGAGACTCATTACTGAAGGCAACGCAATGGGTTCCACTTCATATCTTGGTTTGAGGTTGGCGAGAATGGGGACAATGTCCATCGGTTTGTTGATCGCCTGTGCCAGACCCTGCTGACAGAGAAGCATGGCTGTTCCATATTCCTGCGGCATAGGCTTGGTCACCATATCCAGCGCCATCGGAACCCGGCGAGCCAGGGCCTCAAATGAAGTTAGCCCTCCTGCCTTAGTCACCATCAGATCAACACAGCTCATCAAATCAGACATGCGATCGTGGAATGGTAATACTGCCGTGGGAACAGGAGCCGTCTTAGCTATTCGCTTCATCTTTTCGTAGAGCGAGCGATTATGACCGCAGAGGAAGATTATCTGGAGCCCTCTGGCATTTGCGCAGATGGCCTTGTAGATCGCCAAGATGTTGCCGCCGCCCGCCCAACCGGCATTTATACAAACCGTTGGTCGAGGTGGTTCTAGTCCGAGATGAGAAAGAAACTCTTCGCGCGTGGTTGTCGGCGGTTTGATGAAGTCCGGATGCACCGGCATGCCGGCAGTCTTCACTCTCTTCGCCTCGATGCCCCAATCGATTAGCCGCTTGTAGCCCATCTCGTTCGGAACCACGGTCAGGTCAACATCCGGACAGGCCCAGCCTTTCCAGAAATCGCCATTGGGATCGGTTACAACTGTAATTAACTTGATGGACTCACTGAGTCCCATCTCTTTCACTACCCGAGCCAGATAGTGGTTGGACATCGGATGAACCGACACGATTATAGTAGGATCGATTTCCGCGATTAGCTTCTCCAGATATGGCTTGGCAAGCTGATAGCCTCTCTCGGAATCGTTCGGCTTAAACTTTTCAATGAACCAGTAGTAATACTTCATCCCGGCTTGATTGTTCCGGAGCATGAAATTGTAGAGCTCTACAAAATATCGATTAAGAGGATGGCTTTTCTCGACAATATTCTCTACCATGATCTCTGGTTTCAGGCTGCCGGCTTCCACCTGCATCGTGAGATCCGCGAGTGCCTGCCGAATTGCCTCGGCCGCGGTGCGATGACCCCCGCCAGTATCAGAGAAAAACAAGCTAATCCGCTGATTTCGTATTAATCTTTGTTGGGTTCCTTCTTTATCTGACTTTGGCATAGTAAATAATTTGATAACCTTCTAGATGTTGACTGTACCGACCAGACAGATTTGGCAATTTTTACTCTTTCGACAATGTACCATTCCAAGCGATTTTACACAGCATTTTTGATTTTAACGAGCGCTCTGTGGGTCGTTCTCCTGTCGACCACATCTCTTATTCCCGCCCAGGCAAATCCGGCTCGCTTGACATCCGGACAGGCTAGCAACGACGAAAACCTTGGAATTGTCTCGACTACCTTCGACTTGACGCCGCCTAAGAAGGCGCTTAAGAAGGAACCCGAGGATGTCAAAATCTACGATTATGACGGAACACCTCTGGGCAATCGCAGTCCTCTGCTGCTTGTTCATGGCTTGCGGGGCGAGTTTCTTGCTGACTTTCGTTGGCAGAAAGTGTCCCATGAGCTGACCCGAAACAAAGATATAAATCACAAGTTCAAGATTTACTTCGCTCGCTATGCGACGACAAGAAGGCTGGAAGGGACAATTCCGAAGTTCAGGAACGCTGTTTGTAGTCTCTACAACGCGTCCAATCATCGGCCGATTACCTGTATCGCCTTGAGCATGGGCGGCAACCTTGTCTACGAGTCTATGTTCGATCCGGAGACAAACAAAAGAATCGCAGCTCTGCTCACCATGGGGACGCCTTTCCACGGCTCTCCGCTCTTTTGCTCCGACTGGCTCCAGTACAGTCTATATAAACGACTTTCGATGCCTCTGACGAGAATCGATCATAGTTTGGCGCTCAATTTCTATTTCTCCCGCAACAAGAACCTGGTTGCCGACTTGGGTTGGGACAATTTTGACGGCGCGGTTCCATTGGTGGGGCGATTTAAGAGCAAGCTTCCCTTCGGACCCAAAGGCAATGTCACCGAAGAGACAACTATTAATGGAAGACTTGCCGAACTCAATGCAAACAACGCCGAGATTAAGAAGAAGCTCCTGACATATGGAACCTTCCTCAATAATCCTTATATGGAAACGAAGGCGCTACGCTACATAGAGAAGACCCTTATGTATCCGCTGACGCTCTTCTGGGTGAAAATGCCCGCGCACCTGGGCCGAGAGCATGCCGTTCTGGATATGCTGAACCACGACATCGCTTGTGTGCAAGTAAGTAAGGATTGGAAGGATAAGCATGTTACAGCTTACCTCTATGCCCTCAATGATGGTATC
>CAYTDR010000532.1:0-5885 GCA_964436185.1 uncultured Candidatus Obscuribacterales bacterium
AAGAGTGATGGTGCGCTCTCCACATAGGACGTCAGAAGATGCCGGCTTGAACTGCAAATTGCCGAAATGAATGGTATCACTCTCTGGCTCCGGCGATCTCCGTAAACTGGCTCTGATAAAGGCAAGTAATGCCTTTCGTTCGAACGGCTTCGTGAGGTAATAATCCGCTCCTGAGTCTAACCCTGTGACCCTGTCGTCGACAGCGCTCTTGGCCGTGAGCATGATGACTGGGGCCTGCCCTCCTTTGGCCCTGAACTTATCAACAAACTCGACGCCCGTCATCCCGGGCATCTCCCAGTCGACGATCAGAACATCGTACTCGTAAGCACGTATATACTCCATCGCTTCATCGGCACTTTCGACACAATCTACAGAATGACGCTCAGCCTTGAGTAAAGCTCTGAGCGTATCGAGCATGCTTGCGTCATCTTCAATAACTAGAATCTTGGCCATCGTTGATCCTTCGTTCGATAAAGACTAGAGCTCCTCAATCGTCGCTATCGGCAATGTAAACCAGAATATACTGCCACCACTATCGGGGACAACTATACCAATTTCTCCGCCCTGGCGTTCAACCAGCATTTTGCATATCGGAAGCCCCAGCCCGGTTCCTCCCTTGCGCGCCCTCTGGTCGTTTGGAACCTGCTCGAACGGCAAAAATATAGCTGTCCGATACGATTCAGGTACTCCCGGCCCAAAGTCTCTTACCGAGACCTTGACCATGTCACCACCCTCAGTATCACCATCGAGTATGCTCGTGTCTATGTGCACTTCTGAACCGGGGGGGCTAAATTTGATGGCGTTGCTGAGCAGATTGACTACGATCTGGTATAGGCGTCCGCTATCGGCGATAACTTCTTCCTTGTTGGTCCGGGTCACGACCTCGACCTCTTCCTTCTTGAGAATCGGCTTCAACTCTTTCACACAGTCTCGAATAATCGAATCAAGCGGAATCACCGTAAGAACAATGTCCAACTTTCCTACCTTGAGTTTCTCAAAATCGAGAAGATCGTTGGTCATCCTCGAAAGCCGAGAGACTGATTGTTCTGCCTCTCTAAGCTTAGTCCAGACATTATCTGAAACGTCCGTGATAGCGCGGTCCAAAAGCAACTCGAGCGTGATCTGAACTGAGCTGAGCGGTCCCTTGAGATCATGACTGACCATATTCATCAATTGTTGTTTACGAGCCTCGGCTTCTTTGAGCGCGTCATACATCTCATGAAACGTCCTGTCTAACCGGGCCAGCTCGTCCTTACCTTCAATGAGCTGATTTAACGGTGCGTTCGATGGAACGCGTTTGGCGTTATCAACGACGATGTTGAACCGTTTGGCAAAATCCCTTGCATACCTGATAAGAAGATAGGCAGCAAGAAGCATATTGATCGAGAATCCGCCGATGATACTGGCAAGGAATATCCAGCGTGAACGCTCCAACTGTGCTGTGCTCTTTGCACCTTCTGCGCCCCTTTCAGCGATCAACTTCTCTAGATGGATCAGAGTTGTCTCTATCTCTCTCTTCACGTCCTTAAGTAACAGAACAAGGGCAGGCCCTCGGCCGGACGTGTCGGAGAGCATCTGGCGCGTAGAGTAGAGATCACCAACCAGGCGCTTCAGAGCCGTCTGGAGCGAAGTGGCTGTCTGATCCGGCGGGCCCTGATCGAGCAGGGTCAACAGCTCCGCTTTTCGTTGAAGGTCTTCGAACAACTCATCGAACTGCTTTAGAGACTGCTCCTCTTCGTTTGACATTCCATATACGGACAACATGACAACAGCTTTATACATCAGCACCGTTATGCCGATGAGTTCCTGCGTTTGGGTCCTGTAGTGCATGTCTTTCCAGGCAAGCTCTTCAGACGCCCGATAAGTTGTCACCAGAAAAAGTACGAAGGCGAACTGCCCTACTATTGGAATGGCAATTAACAGAATCCCTTTTTGAAAAAGTCTCATTCCGAACCAGTCAGCGGCGGTATGGATTCCCGAAAGGCACAGTTTACCTGGTGATGCGGTCTTTCACACTTGCCTAACGTTCGTTGTCTATTATCGTGACATTCAAACCAGGAGCCAACGGAGAGCCAGGCGATGAACCATTATAACAGGCAATCACAGCGATCCAGAGCGATATCGAACTTGAGAAGACGCCGTCTAAGCAACGGGACCGTGTTGGCTGAAGGAGCTGCTGGCGTTGTGGTTCTCAGCGCCGTAATTGTGCCCATGCTGATCTTTTTTGCAAACATGGCGGCTCAACTGGTTCTTCAAGAAAAGGTCTCTAACATAGCCAATCAGGCTGCTCAATCAGTCGACGAACAGAGATACTGGATCGGCTTACCAAGACCGGGTTTCAATCAATCGGTCGCCTCGGATAAAGCGACTGCGGTAGCCGAAGCACTGTGCCGACGAGTTGGTCTGCAAAATGCCAGTGTTAGTGTATCGTTCGATGATTCAAATCCTGATTACGATCTCACCGTATGCGATGTCAATGTCAACGCCGTATCTGATATTCCATTTCGAACAGTGCTCTTCGGTTTTGACATGGCAAGCTTGTTTCCAGGTAATGTTCGGGCTAGAGGCGTCGCATCTCATGCAAAAATCGTGCCCTACGCTTTGATCCATATGGATGCACCACACGCCATAGACCAATCAACCAGACGTCCTCTCGGTTTCAACGAAAGAGATGTCGCTGTTATCCCATGCTACGGCTTCTTCTACACTGCTGTCGCCGGCGAAACGAAGGTTGGCACTCCATACGGAAAAGGACTTGCACCGGGACTATCGCCTGAAAATTTCTTCGCGATGAATCACTACCATCTCAAGAAGTCTGATGTTACTCATGTGATGGCCACTGGTGAAGACATACAGCTTAGCGGCTGGCACAAGCAGCACGTCATTAACAGCAGGGAGATTCACTACTAAATCGGCACAAGTTAAGTTCACGGGCTGTTCAGAATTGAGCCGAAACCTATGCACAGAATGGGTTGGGTAATCGAACCGAAATCAAGTCACCAACCACAACTCAGTGACGCAAGTTTATAACGGGGGGGTCCTAGACCCAAGGTGTGAGAGATAGATATGAATGGAGATAGCCATCAGCGGGAAAACGTTGGTTCTCTCAGTTCATTTCTATCTCACTCACTTGCTTTTTCAAAGATTCCACTCGCGCAGTAGCATCAAGTTTTTTGACATGCCTGTATATCATCCCGAGGCAGAACAACTCATTAATGCTTTCAGGCGCGGCATAAACCACTTCACCCGCAGGGTAGCTCAATGGTTTTCCGTCGATATGAGCCAGCAAGTCGCGCGTAGTAAGGAATGTCTTCAACTTACTTGCTTTCGGATTTTCGAGAATTTTAAGGCATAGTTCTCGTGCGTGATTTAGTTTGCCTCTGCAAAATTCGTACTGGGACAGCATTTCAAGACAGTAACTATATTCGGACGAACGCTCTCCAAACCACCGACGAACAAGCTCTGGGGCTCGCAGGAACGGTTGTGTGGGGAAGGGATTTTCGTTGGCGAACTTACAGGCTTCCGGGCAGTACCCTGGAAATGCTCTTCTGTACTGCATCAGACTTATAAGAAGTTGAGCCAGCTCTTTACTGTCTTTGCCGTAAAACTGCTCGATGCGCTTGAATTCGCGGTAACACTCGTCCATCTTACCTGCCGCAAAAAGCTCGTTGAGAACAAAGAAATTCATCGTGGGCCGGTAAAGCGGGCTAACATCTTTGGATTGAGATAACCTGAGCACTTCGTCAACGTACTTTCTCCGGAGTGACGGATCTGCAACTATGTAGTCGCATAAGTGCTGCATGTTAAGCATCTTCGCCGTGATAGTCCAATTGCTGCGACTACTTATTTTTTCAACGAATTGCCTCGCTTCAGCCTGTCTATCAGTCCTTCCCTTAGTGATTGTTTGAGCCACCAGAGATATGAGTTCGGACCACTCTATCTGCTGACCCGAACTGGCTTTTTTAATTACTTCTGGCGTTAAAAGTCGCTCCACTTCCTTCCTTGCCATGTCCGGTTTCTCTGCAAATGACAAGGCATATATTCTTGCAATTTCTAGCGAAAAACTATTCAGTTTTTTCTTCTGGCAACGGGCAATCAACCCGTTAATTTCTCTTATCTGCGCTTGAGCATCCGCTACCGTCCGTGGTGGCCATAGATTGACCACTTTTCGGTCCAGAACATACTCGTCGAAAAACATTTGCTCTTCAACCTTGTCGACAAAATTTAGAGTTGATGCTTCCAGAACATGCCTATATATTTGCTGTTGCTGAGCTTTGCTGAAGAAATCTACTCGCAAAACTTTTCTCAGTGCCACAACGAGATCTGCCTCCGGTTTACTACGGATCGGACCTTTGCAGAACTCCCTCCACGCCGTAAAAGCAAGTTTGGCCAGGCGCTTATTGCCCGTCCTGGTAGCCTCAACGGTCAGTTGGTGAAGAACATCTATCTTAGTCGCATACCGAACATTTGACCGAGAGCAAACCGTCAGCGCCTGCTCAAGCGCCTCCGCTTTGCTTGTCTTCTGGGAAGACAGATAATAGCGAACCAAATATTCGCTCGGATAGCTTCCGAAAAATCCTTTGAGCCCATGAAGTCTGTACCATTCAGCTGCAAAGGTCGGATTCGACATGTTTTTTTTGGTCAACAGCAAACTTGCCTTTGCGGATTGGTCGCCTTCAGCGTCCTTTATCTTGATCATAAGATCGATAATTTTCATCACGGGCGCTCTCTGCGGCTCCGTATCGAAGTAGGATCTCTGCAATTTCAAGTCTTCTAAAGCGGTATTGACAAATAACTCAGCCCGTCGGGGTTTACCCTGTGCCAAGTATGCTTCGGCTGTCACTAACTCCAGCCTGACTAGCTTGAAGAGCGCTATTTCGCGCGTCAATTCTGCATTGCCACGGCGTCGCCCTGGATTCAAGTGGTCTCGAAAGGACTTCAGATGCTCACTCAAACGATCGGGGTCGTTGCGGTAGAGCTGGCTTAGCACCTCTTCTTGCACAGGCAAAACCAACGAAGAATTTGCAACGCCTTTCTTAGTTATGGAGCTTTGCAGGTCTTCAAAAAGTTTGCGACTTTCACCACTAGGCTTCTGGTTCTGTTCCTGGCAGCTCTGCAAGAGCTCTTCGTGAACTGTTTGATAAAAGAAGCTCGAATAGTCCGGCGACGCGACTATTGCCACGACCAAAAAAATCATGACGAGCTGCGAGCCCACCAGGATCGTCGCAAGCTGAAAGTCTCTTCTAGTTTCAACGGACATCGATTTTCTGTCCTCTCGCCTCCACCAATACCATTCCACGTATTCCTAACGTTGCCATCGTACTATCTATTCACTGCCATCGAGCTAGTGGCGTAGCAAGTCATCCAACATGGACGCAAGCGGAGCAAACGTCTGCGGGCATCGTTTGACTTTGTTCGATTGGGTTTAGTTCTTACCCAAATAACCTGGGGAGGTTGAGCTGTATGAACCACTGTCAAGTCGCAATGACCGGCATTCCTTTCGGAAATCACTGCCTTGCGCAAGGTAATTTTACTAACCCGGGCACAATCATCGATGCTATTCGCGCAGCCAGTCCTATTGAGCAGGGCGTCCTCATGATATCCGGCCCTAGTATCAGTGGTCGCATTGGTATTTTGAACAATAAAATGATTGTCGGAGGTATCGTAGATGGATCCGCCGAGGCTGGTGTTGAGGCAGTGTACAAGTTACTACTGCTGTCACGCGGGGACTTTCTGTTCCGCGAAGCAACACTCAGCGACCAATGGGATTTGCATCAAAAGCTTTATATAGAAGCAAGCGACATCAAAGATTCTCTAGTGGGAGCAGCTACTATAGGGCTGGCTAAACCGACTGTGGAACAGTCAATTCCGTCGAAAAAAGAACA
>CAYTDR010000533.1:0-5882 GCA_964436185.1 uncultured Candidatus Obscuribacterales bacterium
AGTTGAACGACCCTTGGTGCAAGAGCGCTGGTTACATCCTTGAATCTGCTCGGTGAACTCATTTGTCCACTCGCCAGTGTGGGCACATTTTACGTTTGAATGCTGATTAATTTGCGATACATACGTATATATGGTATCGTTGAGTTAGTAGTTCACCATAAAAACAGAAACAAAAAAGAGCTTTGTACCGCAAGGAGAGGCTGGTGTGCCCGCCAGTTGCACCCGGTTTCTACCTTGTAGTAGGAGCTAGTTGTCTTGTGAAGAGTCCTTTGTAAGCGAAATAGAAGCATGTGAAAAATAGATACGCGGAGTTGCATTGTCACTCATCATTTTCCTTGCTCGATGGAGCGAGCAATCCGGAAGATCTCGTTGTTCAGGCCAACGAGATTGGGTTGTCGGCGCTTGCTCTTACGGATCATGACGATCTTGGCGGGGCTGTACGTTTCGCCTTTACAGCAAAAGAACTCGCTTTTGATGCCATCATCGGAGCTGAGCTGACTCTTGACGATGATTCGCATATTACACTTCTTGCTTCAGAAGAAGCTGGTTACAAGAACCTTTGTAGTCTGCTTACCGGAGCGAGATTCAATTCCGGGCGCGGAGTGCCACGGGTGAAGACTGTTGATTTGTTTGAGTCCAACGGCGGTCTCATTGCTCTTTCTGGTTGCCCTCATGGACGCACCTCTATCAGCCTGGCAAAAGGCGATGTTCTTGCTGCGCAGAAGGCGGTCCAAGAGTTGAAAGATGTGTTTCAGGACCGCTTCTATCTGGAAATCTGGAATCACCACATCTTGCAAGAGCAGGTTATAGCCAGGCAGTTGCTTGAGTTGTCCAGTTCAATGAAGATACCATGGGTAGTGACAAATAATGTTCATTATGCCACGGCAGACAAGAGAATTGTCCACGACGTGCTCACCTGTTTGCGTCATAATGTTACTCTGTCTGAGGCTGGAAGACGATTGCGTCCCAATGGCAGTTGGTACATGAAGTCACCAGATGAGATGGCATACTTGTGGCGGCATGACATGAGCGGCATCCATCGCACTCTTGAAATTGCGGAGAGGTGCAGATTCCGTTTGGAATCTTTGAGAACGCCACTGCCAGTGTTCCGCTTAGATCCGAAAGTAGCTAGAGACTGTGGTATCAGAGAAGATATCGGTCACAATGTTCTTTTGGAGAAACTGGTATGGGAAGGTGCCAGGCTCAGATATCCTATTCTGACGGATAAACACATAAAACAGATCGATCATGAGTTGACCATGATCACACGCCTGGATTTGGCCCCTTATTTCCTGATCATGTGGGATATAGTCAGGTTTTCTCGAACCAATGGTATTGCTGTCCAGGGAAGAGGATCGGCTGCCAATTCTGCAGTCTGTTTTTGCCTGATGATAACAGCGGTGGATCCGATTGGGATGGATCTGCTTTTTGAGCGGTTTCTTTCGGAGGGGCGCAACGAGCCTCCGGATATCGATCTTGATATAGCGCACCAGGAAAGAGAGCGAGTCCTGCAATATGTCTACGAAAAATATGGAAGAGCGCATGCCGCCATGGTATGTGAGATTATCACCTACAGAGGAAAGTCGGCTGTTCGTGATGCTGCTCGCGTGCTGGGTTTCTCTCAGGAGCAAGCTGATCAGCTCTCTGCTGCGGCTTCCCATCGTGAGGCTGCCGGAGCGGCGGAGAAGTTGCTTGACGGCGGTCTGGAAAAAATTGGGCTGGACAAGAATGATCGGCGCGTGAAGATGCTTCTGAAAGTGGTATCAGGTTTGCACCAGTTGCCACGTCATCGCTCGATCCACGTTGGTGGGTTCGTTCTCTCCGGTGAGCCGCTTGGACAGCTGGTGCCCATTGAGCCAGCGGCAATGCATGGACGTACAGTCATTCAATGGGATAAGGATGATATCGATCTTGTCGGGATGATCAAAATTGATCTTCTTGGACTGGGAATGTTGACCATGATCCAGGAGGGATTGAAGCTAGTCAAAGAGCACAGAGGGATTGATATCGATATTGGTGCCCTGGACATGCATGACCGATCTATTTATAGAATGCTGGAAACTGCCGATACGATTGGTTTATTCCAGGTCGAATCTAGAGCCCAAATGAATATTCTCCCTCGCTTGAAACCAAAGTGTTTTTACGACATTGTTGTATCCATCGCTATTGTCAGACCAGGGCCTATTCAAGGCAACATCATTCATCCGTATCTTCGCCGGCGCAGGGGCGAGGAGCCGGTCTCATATCTGCATCCTTCGCTCGAGCCTATTCTGGAAAGGACTCTTGGTGTGCCATTATTTCAAGAGCAGGGGATGAAACTGGCTGTGGTGGCAGCTAAATTTACTCCGTCTCAAGCGGATCAATTGAGAAGGGTAATGAGTCATAAGCGTTCCATGGAGAAAATGGCTTTATTGTGCGATCAACTGGCAATTGGCATGAGGGGCAACGATTTTTCGGAGGAGGCGATCGCGACGATTACTCATCAGCTCAAAGCCTTTGCCAACTATGGTTTTCCTGAAAGTCATGCTGCCTCTTTCTCGCTTCTCGTCTATGCATCTGCATACTTGAAGAGATACTTTGCCCCGGAATTTTACTGCGCCATTCTCAATGCGCAACCTATGGGATTCTATAGCCCGGGAACTCTGATTCGCGACGCGCTGCGGCATGATGTCGAAGTGAGAAGTGTAGATCTTTCGAAAAGCTTATGGGACTGTACGCTTGAAAGTGGGGCATTGCGCATTGGCCTTCGTTTCGTCGATGGTCTGGGGCGAGCGGCTAAAGAGGCTCTCGACCAAGCTTGGAGCCTGGGAGGATGCTTTGAGTCGCTTGAAGATGTGGTGGCAAGAAGTGGTTTAGGGTCAGCGGACTTGAAAGTGCTGGCTCAAGCTGGTGCCTTCGAAACGCTTTATCCCGGACGACGAGAGGCCCTCTGGGAACTGCTCGGAAGGTTGAGAAAGAAAAGACCGACACCATTATTGGATTTTCTGCAGAAAGAGGTAACAAGCCAAAATCGACCTGATAAACGAATTCCGGAGATGAGCCATCTGGAAGAGATCGTCGCAGATTACAAGTTGCTTGGACTGTCCGCTTCAGATCATCCAATGACCTTCTACAGAGAGTGGGCCAAGACGAGGGGAATATTAGCTTGCAATGATCTTGGTAATGGAGTTGACGGAGAGCAAGTGGTTGTTGCTGGAGGAGTAATCTGTCGTCAACGTCCTGGGACTGCGAAAGGATTCGTCTTTTTAACTCTGGAGGATGAAACCGGATTGGCGAATGTAATTATAAGACCCAAAATTTTCGAAACTTTTACCGATACGATTCTCACCAATTCTTTCTTGTCCGTGACAGGCCGATTGCAGTTGGAGCAAGGCGTGGCGAACGTGATTGCGCAGACCTTCGAAGCTCTTCCACCCTTACCGGGAAAACCAACTGTGCCTGCTCGGGACTTCCACTGACAGTAAACAAGGTATTGTCAGGGGTGACCATACGATATGTTTCTATTCAATTGTGGAACGATATACTTCTGCAAGAGCCGGACTCGAAACCTCTACAGGATATACGTTGAGTGCCTTGTTCTGTCTGTAAAAAAGATTGGTGTTGAAATGTGCGGCGAACTTTTTTGCATTTTGTAGGACAATTGCTTGCAGATGAGTGGCGAGATTGATTCAGAGTTGAACTCGGCGGTCGGTCAAATCAGGAATGGAGATGACTGAGGATAAAGAATCCAAATATAGGGTGGAGGATCCTGATTTCTGGGAGAACTGCTATACGCAGGGTGCTACGCCCTGGGATCATGAGTCATTCAATCCGGCGCTCAAGACATTTCTCGATTCACCATACAAGTTTCCGCCAGGAAGAGTCGCTGTTTTAGGTTGTGGTACCGGCCATGATTGCATGCTTCTCGTGCAATATGGTTACGAAGTAACCGGTATCGACTTCGCTCCAACAGCAATTCAGTCTACCTATCAGAAATTCATCCAAGCCAATGTCGCTGGTAGCAAAGGGTACCTCTTGCAACGCGACCTGTTCAACATACCTGAGTACAGGAACTATTTCGATATCGTGTACGAATACACGTGCTTCAACTCCATACACAAGACTGATCGACGTCGGTACATGTATGCGGTGCGCGACTTCTTGAAACCAGGTGGAAAGTTCCTGGCAGTTTGGTTCGTCGGTGAGAGACGGAGTGGTGGCTTGCCGTATTCGGTAACGCAGAACGAGATTTTCGATCTTTTCGACGAGGCATTCACGATCGAGATCGCTTACTCACCACCTGAGTCATTTCCGCATATGCAAGGAAAAGAGCTTCTTACGGTAATGACTAAGAAGGGTTAGTGCACGACGATACGGATCGCCCACTTACCGCCTGAGTCCTTTCCGCATATGCAAGGAAAGAGCTTCTACCGTAATGACGAAGAAGGGCCAGGGCAAGACGATGTCTTTCTGCATTGCAAGAGAAACAGCTTCTTGCGGTAATGACTAAAAAGCGCCTGGGCAAGACGTTACGGTATTTCGTCGTGGGAAAACACTTGAACCGACAAGATTTTTTCGGAGGCATCATATGCGACACCGATGCCCACACAAACACTGACTGGATCGAGAATGGTGCCTCGATGGTTCATTTGACCAGGCGGCTCGCTCATCATTGAGTCTTCGGAGACCTGAATCAACTCTTTGGGCATCTTCTCTCCGGATTTCGCCCAGGCGATGTTCTCCGCTATATGGCAGCGGAGACCGGCCATTGAGGCTCGGTGATTGGCATATCGACCCTCGGGACTCTGGTGGTTGAAGTAACCGCGCTTTGCCATATCCTCTGCATGTGCCCTTGCCAGTTCAGTCAGTTTCTGGCTTCTTCTCACGGCGCCCAGCCCTTCAGTCTTGCGGTCTTTATTGACCAGCTCGAGCATATAACTTTCGAGCTCTGTAACAGGCGGTAGCGCATGGTGTTTGGCAGAGCCTCCGGAGCTGCCGGACGGCACGAAGGAAGCGGCACTGGTGTTCCATGTGGTGCGCAACGACTCTACTAACAATTGCTTTCCTCTTGGTCTCGCCAGGGTGATGCGGATGTCTTTGCCGCTCACATTGAACGCTATCTTGTTCGTGGTGGATGGAAAGTCCGTTACCTTGTTGTCTATGTTCAGCAACACATCACCAACTTTGATACCAGCTTGGGCCGCCAGTCCGTCTCTGACTATGTGACTGATGTATGTGCCCCTGTAGCTTTTGCCGCCTACCATTGCGTAAGCGGGAATTCCATATGCGCCGATGGCAGCTATCAACTCCTGTTTCTGGCTCAGCGAATAGATGTTTGGTCTGCCAGGCGATTCCTTCGCCAGACAAACAGTTGATGGAATCGGAGAACATGGTACCAAGAGCAGTGCTATGAAAATTATGAGCGCACGCAAGAACTTAATGGGTACCGTTTCCGTGTCTCTTTTGAAAACCTGCACCAAGTGAGTCACCGGGAAATAGAGTAACTGGCTTTGGTCTTATTCTTGGACTGAAGCGCTCTGTTGGCCGCATGCCTGCCTCCGGCAACAGCGGACTCGATGCAAGGCAGCCCATGCGCACTTGAATGAGCAAAGGAGAAGGAGTCGGACTCGTAAGTACTCAGTGTGCTGAGAAGCTCGAAGTATCCTGTTCTCGTTACAGCCATCGCATGACCCCAGCGAGTCAGCGCAATTTCGTCCAGTTGACCCTGGAGTTCAGGAAGCAGTGGCTGCAACTCTTCGATGAGCTGGCCTGCGATCTTTTTGCGATTACCTTCGAAGAGAATCGTTCGTCCTGATGTCCCCGCTCCATAAGGCACATACAGGGTCAGCACGGAGCTGCTGTTGTTTGCGGACGAACCACTCTTCCTATATGGTGTCTCAGCA